>NZ_DAIOIA010000025.1:0-30292 GCF_036744435.1 Propioniciclava sp.
CCTAGGGGCCGAAGCCCTGCCGCGCAACTTAGCACGGTTACCTCCCGGCGACAAGCCCTCCGGAACTGGCAAGTTGGTCGGGCGGGTCGCTCTGGGGTAACGTTGCTCCTCGGCGTCACATCGCCCGCGGATTGACAGAGCCGCCCAACCGGGAACGGCGCCGCGCAACGCACGAGAAGGAGAAGCCCAGATGGATGCGGCAACCAAGAAGCAGATCATCGAAGACTACGCGATCACGCCTGGCGACACGGGCTCTCCCGACGTCCAGATCGCTCTGCTCAGCAAGCGGATCTCCCACCTGACCGAGCACCTCAAGCAGCACAAGGGCGACCACCACAGCCGTCGCGGCCTCATGCTGCTGGTCGGCCAGCGCCGTCGCCTGCTGAACTACGTGGCGAAGCAGGACGTCGAGCACTACCGTGCGCTGATCGCACGGCTCGGCCTGCGTCGTTGATCGACCATCACGTCCGTTGAGGGGGCGGCCCGCTGGCCGCTCCCTCATCGGCATGCCCGACCGGTACGCTGTGAGAGGCACCTCTCTCGGCGCCGGAACAACTCAATAACCTTGTTCACCGCTCACCTGGTCCGCGCTCGTCGGTCCTCGGTAGTGGCCTCCGGGAAGTGCCGCAGTCGGCAGCCCGTGGGCCTCGATCGAAGACCGAACCACACATTCTTCGTCTGGGGCCGGAGCCGGGTGCGCAACACCTGAAAGGAAGTCCCCATGGCAATGGAGGGACCTGAACTCCGCCACACCGAGGCAGTCATCGACAATGGCTCGTTCGGTAAGCACATCGTCCGTTTCGAATCCGGACTGTTGGCCAAGCAGGCCAACGGTTCCGCAGCCGTGTACCTCGACGAGGACACCATGCTGCTGTCGGCCACCACCGCGCAGAAGAACCCGCGCGACGCGATCGACTTCTTCCCCCTGACCGTCGATGTGGAGGAGCGGATGTACGCCGCCGGCCGCATCCCCGGCTCCTTCTTCCGTCGTGAAGGCCGCCCGTCTGAGGGCGCGATCCTGACCGCGCGCCTCATCGACCGCCCGCTGCGTCCCTGTTTCATCAAGGGGCTGCGCAACGAGGTCCAGGTCGTCGTCACCGTGCTCGCGCTCAACCCCAACGTGCGCTACGACGTGCTGGCCATCAACGCCGCGTCGGCGTCCACCACGCTGGCCGGGCTGCCGTTCAGCGGTCCCGTCGGCGGCGTCCGCGTCTCGCTGATCGGTGACCAGTGGGTCGGGTTCCCCACGGTGGAGCAGATGAAGGACTCCACCTTCGACATGGCCGTGGCCGGTCGCGTCCTGCCCGATGGCGACGTCGCGATCATGATGGTCGAGGCGGGCGGCACCGAGGGCACCGTCGAAAACGTCCGTTCCGGCAAGACCGCTCCGACCGAAGAGATCGTCGCGTCGGGCCTTGATGCGGCCAAGCCGTTCCTCAAGGCGCTGTGCGAGGCGCAGATCGAGTTGGCCAACCAGCTGCCGAAGGCCACCGAGACCTTCCCGGTGTTCTCCGACTACGCCGCCGATGCGTTCGACGCCGTGGCGGCAGCCGCCAGCGACCGTCTCGCCGCCGCCATGAGCATCCCCGGCAAGCAGGACCGCGACGAGGCGACCGACGCCCTCAAGGACGCCGTGCACGCCGAACTCGACGCTCAGTTCGCTGGCCGCGAGAAGGAGATCAGCGGCGCGTTCCGCGCCCTGACCAAGAAGCTTGTCCGTCACAAGACGCTCACCGAGGGCGTCCGGATCGACGGCCGTGGCACCACCGACATCCGGACGCTGTCCGCCGAGGTCGGCGTCCTGCCGCGGGTGCACGGTTCGGCGCTGTTCCAGCGGGGCGAGACCCAGATCCTGGGTGTGACCACGCTGAACATGCTCGACATGGAACAGAAGCTGGACACGCTGTCGCCGGAGACGACGAAGCGGTACATGCACAACTACAACTTCCCGCCGTACTCCACCGGTGAGACGGGCCGTGTCGGCTCCCCGAAGCGCCGCGAGATCGGCCATGGCGCGCTCGCGGAGCGTGCGCTGGTGCCGGTGCTGCCGACGCGCGAGGAGTTCCCCTACGCGATCCGCCAGGTGTCGGAGGCGCTGGGCTCCAACGGCTCCACGTCCATGGGTTCGGTCTGCGCCTCGACGCTGTCGCTGCTGAACGCGGGCGTCCCGCTGAAGGCGCCGGTCGCGGGCATCGCGATGGGCCTGATGAGCGAAGAGATCGACGGCACGATGCACTACGTCGCGCTGACCGACATCCTGGGCGCCGAGGACGCGCTGGGCGACATGGACTTCAAGGTCGCCGGCACGCGTGACTTCGTCACGGCACTCCAGCTCGACACCAAGCTCGACGGCATCCCCGCCGAGATCCTGGCTGCCGCCCTGCTGCAGGCCCGCGACGCCCGGCACACGCTGCTGGACGTGATGGGTGAGGCCATCGACGCCCCCGACGAGATGAGCCTGTACGCGCCGCGCATCATCACGGTGCGCATCCCGGTCGACAAGATCGGCGAGGTCATCGGGCCGAAGGGCAAGATGATCAACCAGATCCAGGACGACACGGGCGCGAACATCTCCATCGAGGACGACGGCACCATCTTCATCGGCGCCACCAACGGGGAATCCGCCGAGGCGGCCCGCTCGCTGATCAACGCCATCGCCAACCCGACGATGCCGGAGAAGGGCGAACGGTACCTCGGTACCGTCGTGAAGCTGATGAACTTCGGCGCCTTCGTGTCGCTGATGCCCGGCAAGGACGGCCTCGTTCACATCTCCAAGCTGCGCCAGCTCAACGGCGGCAACCGCGTGGAGAACGTCGAGGACGTCTTGTCCGTCGGTCAGAAGATCCAGGTGGAGATCACCGAGATCGACGACCGCGGCAAGCTGTCGCTGGCCCCTGTGGTCGAGGAGGCCGCTGAGGCGGCCGAGCCGGCGGCCGCTGGCGCCGAGGCCTGATTCCGCAGCACCACACACGAGCGAGGGCGCCGTCTCCCCTGGGGGAGGCGGCGCCCTCGTCGCGTCCTGGTGTCGTCAGCGGAGCAGAGGCAGGAGGTCGGCGACCGAGTTGAGCACCCGGGAGGGGCGATAGGGGTAGGACGCCAACTCGTCGGCGTGCGTGGAGCCGGTCAGGACCAGCACCGTGTGCAGGCCGGCCTCCAGCCCGGCGACGATGTCGGTGCTCATGGTGTCCCCGATCATCCCGGTTGTCTCTGAGTGCGCCTGGATCTGATTGAGTCCGGAACGGATCATCATGGGGTTCGGCTTGCCCACGATGTAGGGCTGGCGCCCCGTCGCGGCCGTGATCATGGCAGCGAAGGCGCCCGTCGCCGGGACGATCCCGTCGGCGGCCGGGCCGCTGGTGTCTGGGTTCGTGGCGATGAACCGGGAGCCGTCGAGGATGAGTCGGATCGCGCGCGTGATCTGTTCGAACGACAACCCGCGCGTCTCGCCGAGCACCACGAACTCGGGGTCGACGTCGGTCAGCACGAACCCTGCTTCGTGGAGGGCTGTGGTGAGGCCCGCCTCGCCCAGAACGTAGGCGGTGCGGACGCCCTCCTGGTTCTTCAGGAAGGCCGCCGTCGCCATCGCCGAGGTCCAGATGTTCTCCTCGGGCACGATCAGACCGGAGCGGCGCAGCCGGGCGGACAGGTCCCGCGGCGTCTGCACCGAATCGTTGGTGATGACCAGGTAGCGGTGGTCGTGTTCGGTCCAGAACTGGATCAGCTCCCGCGCTCCGGGGATCGGACGATCCCCATGCACCAGGACGCCGTCCTTGTCAGTCAGCCAGCAGGTCAGATCCTTCGGGTCGCGCATGCCTCCAGCATGCTCCATCGCGACAGGTCAGGCGAGGCGGGCGGCGAACATAGGATGGGAGCATGCTGAGAGTCGCCGTGTTGGGAGCGAAGGGGCGCATGGGCGCCGAGGTGTGCCGGGCCGTCGAGGCGGCCGACGACCTGGAGTTGGCTGCGGCGCTGGACGCCGGAGACGACCTCGCGGCGGCCTCGGGTGCTGACGTGGTCGTGGACTTCACGGTGCCGGATGCGGTGATGGGAAACCTGGAGTGGTGTGCAGCCCACGGTGTCCACGCGGTCGTGGGGACAACCGGTTTCACCCCCGAGAAACTCGCCCGGGTCGCCGACCTGTTCGACGGGACGAAGGCGCACGCGATCATCGCGTCCAACTACTCTCTCGGCTCGCTGCTCATGATGCGTTTCGCCGAGATGGCGGCCCCCTACTTCGAATCGGTCGAGATCATCGAGGCGCACCATCCCCACAAGGTCGATGCCCCGTCGGGGACCGCGGTGACGACGGCCGGCCGGATCGCCGCCGCGCGGACGCGTGCCGGACTGGGCGCGACACCGGACGCCACGACCACCGAGATCCCAGGGGCGCGCGGCGCCCGCGTCGACGGCATCGCCGTGCATGCCGTGCGGCAGCGTGGGCTGTTCGCCAACCAGGAGGTGCGCTTCGGCAACGAGGGGGAGCAACTCGTCATCGCCGAGAACGGTTTCGACAGGTCCAGCTACATGCCCGGTGTGCTGACGGCCATCCGGGGCGTGGGGGAGCGTCCGGGGCTGACGCTCGGCATCGAAGAACTCCTGGGATGGTGATCGTGCGGTTCCTGCGCAACCTGCTGATCACCATCGCGGTGCTGGTCGGTCTGGTGGCGGTGGGCGTCGTCGCCACTGACGGGATGCTTCGGGGTGAACTCGAGAAGCAGGCAGCGACGCAGGTGGAGGACGCGGCCGGGTTCGATCAGCCGCCGACGGTGACGCTGGAGGGCTATCCCCTCGCCTGGCACCTGCTGCTGCAGGAGGTGCCCGCGGTGCGCATCCAAGGCGATGCGCTGTCCGCGACCCTCACGTCGGGTGCCACCGCGCGGCTGACGGCGGTCGACCTCACCTTCACGCGGGTCTGGGTCCAACCCCGTAGCGTCGAGGCGGGCTCGGTGAGCGGAAGCGCCGATCTGAGTTACGCCGACGTCGGGGCTCTGGCCGGGCTCGAGGTCGCCCCTGCTGAGGAGGGACGCGTGACCTTCACCAGCGACGCCACCGTGCTGGGGCGCACGGTCGCGATCCATGTCACGGGGCGGCTGGTCGTCGACGAGGCCGCGCAGACCGTCTCGATGGTGGACGCCGCGATCGACGTGGCGGGAGTCTCCGTCCCCACGCAGGTCAGCCAGCCGGTCGTGGACGCCATGCTCGCGCCCGTCCACGTCCCGCTTCCGTACGGCCTGCGGCTGACCGGGATCGCCCCCCACGCCGACGCGGTGACCCTCCAGGTGGGAGGCGAGGGCGTCAGCGTGCCGCTGACGCGCTGATCGACGGGGGGACCGGGCTTGACCCTGCCCCTGGGGCAGCGTCGAGGGTGCCCGTATGAGCGATAGATCAGCCACCATGAACGCACCCACCCAGACCACCCCTCTTCGGCCGGGCTGGCCCGAGGCGATCGTGGCCGTCCTCGTGAGCGCGGTGCTCACCATCGTGGGGATGACCGCCTCCATTCTGATTCCCGACAACGCCGTGCTCCTGCGCGGGCACCGTGACTTCCTGGTTGCCGGGCTGGCCCCCCTCATCGGATTCGCGGCAGCCGTCAGCCTCAGGATCCGGGATCTGCGTCCCTTCGGATTCCGTCGGGTCGCGCCGAGGTGGATCCTCGTGGGGGTGGGGGTCGCCCTGGCCTGCTTCCTGCTGAGTTGGCCGGTTTCAGCAGCCTTCGACCCGCTGTTCCCCGCGGAGAACATTCAGACCACCTACCAGGATGCTGCCATGGCCTCTGCGACATCCCTCGCCCTCACCGTGCTGTTCGGTGGCGTGCTGACGCCGCTCGGCGAGGAGGCGGTGTTCCGGGGCGTGCTGCTGAACTTCCTGGGCCGCTGGGGTTCCTGGGTGGCGGTCCCGCTCAGCGTCGCGATCTTCGCCCTCGCCCACGGGATCAACAACGTCTTGCCGATGGCGTTCCTCGTCGGGATCTGTGCCGGGCTGTTGCTCACCGTGACGCGTTCGATCTGGCCTGCCATCGTCGTGCATATGGTCTGCAACAGTGCGGGCATGCTGTACCACGGGCTGGCCTCCTGACTCCGCATCGGCGGGGCGCCCGGTTGTGAGCGCCCCGCCGGGTGCGGGTCTGGCTCAGCCGGGAAGGATGCTGTGCGGAGACCGTTCGCTGGGTCGCACCGGGTCGGGCGGGGTTCCGTCGCCGAACGGAGAGCCACCGAGTCTCTCGCGGCCATGCTCGCTGAGCCAGTTCGCCAGATCGGGCCCCTGTGGGACGATCTGCAAGGGGTTCAGGTCCTTGTGGACGATGTAGTAGTGCTGTTTGATCTGCTCGAAGTCGACCGTGTCGCCGAATCCCGGTGTCTGGAACAGGTCCCGGGCGTACGCCCACAACACGGGCATCTCGGCGAGCTTGCTGCGGTTGGTCTTGAAGTGCCCGTGGTAGACGGGGTCGAAGCGGACAAGGGTCGTGAACAGCCGCACATCAGCCTCGGTGATGGCATCGCCCATCAGGAAGCGACGGGTGCTCAGGCGTTCCTCGGCCCAGTCCAGCGCCGTGAAGAGGCGCCCGTAGGCGGCGTCGTAGGCCTCCTGGGTCCCCGCGAACCCGGCTCGGTAGACCCCGTTGTTGATCTCCGTGTAGACGTAGCGCATCACCCGATCCATCTCCTCCCGCAGGGCGACGGGGTACAGGTCAGGAGCGCCCGGGCGGTGGTAGTCGACCCATTCGGTGGAGAGGTCGAGGGTGATCTGCGCGAAGTCGTTGGTCACGACCGCGCCGGTCGTGGTGTCGACGATGGCCGGGACCGTGATGCCTCGCGGGTAGTGCGGGTCTCGTGTGAGGTAGGCGTCCTTGAGCCGGTGGATGCCGAGCACCGGGTCCACGCCTCCCGGGTCCAGGTCGAACGTCCATGAGTCGGCGTCGTGGGTGGGGCAGGGCAGGCCGATGCTGAGCGCGTCCTCCAGTCCGAGCAGGCGGCGGTCGATGATCGATCGGTTCGCCCACGGGCATGCGCGCGCGGCGATGAGCCGGTAGCGTCCCGGCTCGACCGCGACCGCGTCCGCCCCGGGCTCGACGGTTCGCGTGATGCGTGTCGTGAGGTAGCGGGTGTCACGGGTGTACTCGGTTCCCTTGCTGGAATACACGCCACCCGTGGTGCCCTCAGGCTGCTCGGTCATGCCCCCACCGTCTCACGGTGGACAAGTCGCCTCGCGCGGGCGAGTCAGGAGTGACGCAGGATCGCCTTGGCCGTCTGGTCGTCGAGGACCAGATCGGTCGCGACGCCGGCCCGCAGCGCACCCCGCACGGCCCGCGCCCGGGCGGGATCGGCGACGACGCAGATCCGACGGGGGATCCGCGCCATCTCGGCTGGGGTGAGGCCGGTGGCGCGCGCGTTCGTCGGGATGTCTGCATAGCTACCGTCCTCCCGCAGCAGCACGGTGCAGATGTCGCCCACCACCCCATCGGCGGCCAGGGACGTTCGCTCTTCGGCGTCGAGGTATCCGGCCGCGTAGACGTGCGAGGGGATGCTCCCGGTCAGCGAGCCGACGCCGAACACGGCGATGTCGAGGCGCTGCTGGAGACCCAGCACGTATTGGATGGAGCGTTCCCGCCACAGGGCCTGCTTGGTCTCGGCATGATCGAAGAACGCGGGGACGGGGAACGGGGTGACCCGGGCGTCGAACGCCGTCGCGACGCGCTGCAGCATCTCGCCCACGTAGGGGACCCCCGTTGTGCGCGGGTTGGCGCCACCGTTCATCTGCACGACGGAGACCCCGGACAGGGGGTGCCGGGGCAGGTGCCGGGCCAGCGACGCCATCGTCACGCCCCAGGCGACCCCGAGGAAGCCGTCCTCGTGCACGGCGTCGGTCAGCAGCGAGGCGGCGCGCTGGGCGACCTGATCGAGCCGGATGGAGGCGGAGGAGACGGCGCTGACATTGACCAGGTGTGCGGCCACCCCGAAGCGATCCCGGAGGGCGCGGGCTTCGGGGGAGGCGGCGCCGGTGGCATCCGCGATGGTGATGCGGACGAGGCCCTCGCGACGGGCCTGGCTCAGGAGCCGCGAGACGCTGGAGCGTGACAGCCCCAGGCCGTGCGCGATCGACTCCATGGTGTCGCCCCGCAGGTAGTACTGGGTCGCGGCCTGGTACATGGCGTCGTGACGCTCGTTCATGCGAAAGCCCCTCACTGCACGTTCGTGCACAACAGTGACACGATCGTGCAGCCGAGGCAACATGGAAGGAAACCAGCACACGGACGTGTACCAAGGAGCAATCGATGACCATCCCCGCCCTCAACCATGAGCAGCGCGAACGAGCGCTCGACGCCTTGGAGGCCGACGAGTTCGACGTCCTCGTGATCGGCGGCGGGGTGACCGGCGCAGGCGCCGCCTTCGACGCCGCGACCCGGGGCCTGAAGACCGCGATCGTGGAGGCCCAGGATTGGGCCTCGGGCACCTCGAGCCGGTCCTCCCGGCTGGTGCACGGCGGGCTGCGCTACCTCTACAACTTGGACTTCGCCCTCGTCGCAGAGGCACTGCGCGAACGCGGTCGCCTCCTCACCACGCTGGCTCCCCACCTGGTCAAGGCGCAGCCCTTCCTGTGGCCGCTCAAGACGCCGGTCATCGAGCGCGCCTACTCCGCGGTCGGCGTCGGGCTCTACGACGTGCTCGCGCTGGCCGGGTCCGGTGGCAAGAAGACCGTGCCCACCCAAAAGCACCTGTCCAAGGCCGGGGCGCAGCAACTGTTCCCCGACGTCCGGCCTGACGCCCTGATCGGTGCGATCGAGTTCTACGACGCTCGGGTCGACGATGCCCGCCTGGTCATCAACCTGGTGCGCAGCGCCGTCCGCTTCGGGGCGACTGCGGCCAGCCGGACCGCAGTGGTCAAGATCGAGCAGCGCCCCGACGGCCGCGTCACCGGCGCCACGCTGCGTGACGCCGAGACGGGCCGCACCCTGCAGGTGCGGGCCAAGGCCATCATCATGGCGACCGGCGTGTGGACGGAGACAACCGAGGCGATGGCGCAGACTCGCAGCGGGCTGAAGGTCCTGGCCAGTAAGGGCATCCACATCGTCGTGCCGCGCGAACGGATCAAGGCGCAGACCGGGATGTTCCTGCGCACCGAGAAGTCCGTGCTGTTCATCATTCCGTGGATGCACTACTGGGTGATCGGGACCACGGACACGGCCTGGCACGAGCAACTCGAACACCCCGTTCCGACCTCCGCGGACATCGACTACGTGCTGGAGCACGCCAACGCGGTGCTCGCCTCCGACCTGACGCGGGACGACATCATCGGCACCTACGCCGGCCTGAGGCCCCTGCTGCAGCCCGTCGGCTCCGACGAGGCCAAGTCGGCGAAGGTCTCGCGCGAGCACACCACCATGGAGGTCACCCCCGGGCTGATCGCCATCGCGGGCGGGAAGCTCACCACCTACCGCGTCATGGCCGAGGACGCCGTCGACGTGGCGCTGGGCAAGCAGGCTGCCGCGGCACGCCCGTCGGTCACGAAGGACACCCCGCTCCTCGGCGCGGACGGCTACCACGCGCTGGTGAACAGGCGGGCCGAGATCGCCTCGCGCTACGGCTGGACCCCCGAGCGGGTGGAGTCCCTGAGCGATCGGTACGGCTCCGAGATCGACGCCCTGCTGGAGTTGGTCGACGCCGAACCGGCTCTCGGACAGCCCCTGACCTCGTGCGACTGGTACATCGGCGCCGAGGTGGCGTTCGCCTGCCGCTACGAGGGCGCCCTGCACCTGGAGGACATCTTCATCCAGCGCGTCCGCCTCAACTCGACCACGCCCGACCGCGGCATCTCCGCGATCGAGGAAACCGCCACCATCGCCGGTGGGATCCTCGGGTGGGATGAGGAGCGGCTGGCCCACGAAAAGGCCAACTACCGCCAGCGCGCCGAGGCAGAGCTCGCCGCGCAGGCGGCCACCACCGATGAAGCCGCTTCCGGGATCCGGATGGGGGCCGCGGACGTGGTCGACACCACGCTGCAGTGACCACCCCGTCGGGGCCGCGACTGGGGGAGCGGCCCCGACCTCACTCGTCAGAAAGGCAGAACCCCCGGAACACTCGATCCAGCCTTCGGCACACAGCCGTGTCTGAAAGTGATCTTCGATGTCTCTTGCAACCATCTTCCTCTCCGAAACCGTGGGAACAGCGATGCTGATCCTGCTGGGCGCCGGCTCCGTCGCCAACACGGCCTTGCCGCGTACCAAGGGCCACGGCACCGGAACCCTCTTCGTCAACTGGGGCTGGGGCTTGGCGGTCTTCGCCGGCGTCCTGGTGTCCTACAAGTCCGGCGGTCACCTCAACCCGGCCGTCACCCTCGGTGTGGCCGCCTCAGGGGCCACCGAGTTCGTCCCCGGCATCGCCGTCTCGGCGACCTCGATCGCGACCTACATCTCCGCCCAGTTCCTCGGCGCCATCATCGGTGCGGCAGCCTGCTGGCTCGCCTACAAGCAGCAGTTCGATCAGGACGCACCGGGGGCGGTCAAGCTCGGGGTGTTCTCGACCGGGCCCGAGATTCGAAGCCCCTTCTGGAACGTCCTGACCGAGGTCATCGGCACGTTCGTACTGGTCTTCGTCGTCCTGGCGGCTGGACATTGGGGCGATTCGGCCACGCACACCCCCGGCGGGCTCGGCTGGCTGGGTGCTCTCGGCGTGGCCCTGCTGATCGTCGGCATCGGCATCTCGCTCGGCGGCCCGACCGGGTACGCCATCAACCCCGCCCGTGACCTGGGCCCCCGCATCGCGCACGCGCTGCTTCCCATCAAGGGCAAGGGCGGCTCCGATTGGGGCTACGCATGGGTCCCGGTCGTAGGCCCCGTCATCGGCGGCGTTCTCGCCGGCGTGGCCAGCGGCGTCCTCCTTCCGGCCTGATCGGCGCCGCTCGGCGTCACCACCCACACCGCAGTGAAAGGAAATACGAGCATGACTCAGAAGTACGTTCTCGCCATCGACCAGGGCACGACCAGTTCCCGCGCGATCATCTTCGATCATCAAGGCCGCATCGTCGCCACCGGGCAGAAGGAACACGAGCAGATCTTCCCCAGGGCCGGCTGGGTGGAGCACAATCCGGCGGAAATCTGGGACAACGTCCGTGAGGTCGTCGGGATCGCCCTGGCCCAGGCGGACGTCAGCCGCGATCAGATCGCCGCCGTCGGCGTCACGAACCAGCGCGAGACCACCATGGTGTGGGACAAGCTCACCGGTGAGCCCGTCTACAACGCGATCGTGTGGCAGGACACGCGCACCGACAAGATCTGTGCCCGGCTCGGCCAGGGCGACGCCGAACGCTACAAGGACCGCGTGGGCCTGCCGCTGGCCACCTACTTCGCCGGCCCGAAGGTCGTGTGGATCCTCGAGAACGTGGAGGGTGCCCGCGAGCGTGCCGAAGCGGGGGAACTCCTCATGGGCACGATGGACACCTGGGTGCTGTGGAACCTGACCGGTGGCGTGGAGGGCGGCATCCACGTGACCGACGTCACCAACGCGTCGCGCACGCTGCTGATGAACCTCGACGGGCTGTCCTGGAATGAGGAGATCGCCGCGGAGATGGGCATTCCGCTGTCGATGCTTCCCGAGATCAAGTCCTCCTCGGAGGTGTACGGCAACGTCCGGCCCGCGGGCTCACTGAGTGGGGTGCCGATCTCCGGCATCCTCGGCGATCAGCAGGCGGCGACGTTCGGACAGGCCTGCTTCGAGCGCGGCATGGCGAAGAACACCTACGGCACCGGTTGCTTCATGCTGATGAACACCGGTGAGGAGATCGTCCCCAGCAAGAACGGTCTGCTGACCACCGTCTGCTACCAGATCGCCGGTCAGAAGCCCGTCTACGCACTGGAAGGCTCCATCGCCGTGACCGGTTCGCTGGTCCAGTGGCTGCGCGACAACCTGAAGATCATCTCCAACGCCGCCGAGATCGAGCCGCTGGCGGCGACGGTCGAGGACAACGGCGGGGCCTACCTCGTCCCTGCCTTCTCCGGGTTGTTCGCCCCGTACTGGCGCAGCGACGCGCGAGGCGCGCTCGTCGGCCTCACCCGCTACGTCAACCGGGGACACCTGGCCCGCGCGGTCCTGGAGTCCACCGCCTACCAGACCCGGGAGGTGCTGGATGCGATGGAGGCGGACTCCGGCGTCAAGCTGGCCGAGTTGCGAGTTGACGGCGGCATGACGGCTAACCAGACGCTGATGCAGTTCCAGGCCGATCAGCTGGGCGTGGACGTGGTGCGTCCGGTGGTCGCGGAGACGACGGCGCTGGGTGCCGCCTACGCCGCGGGTATCGCCGTCGGGTTCTGGCAGGGCGAGCAGGACGTCATCGAGAACTGGGCCGAGGACGAGCGCTGGACCCCGGCGATGGAGGCGGGGGAGCGCGATCGGCTCTACCGCAACTGGAAGAAGGCCGTCACGAAGACCCTGGACTGGGTCGACGAGGACGTGGTCTAGCCGGACGGGCGTCCGTCACGTGAGGCCGGTGTGCAGGCGCACCAGCTTCCACTCCGTGGCGGACGCCTCCGTGCCGACGCTCTGGTGGGCGCCATCGGGCGCCCACCCGGCGGAGGCCAGGAAGGACCTGAGGGGATCGTCGTCGGCACGCACCCACCAGGTGGCGCGGGTGAACCCGTCGGCGCGCAGCGTGTCGGCGACGGCGTTGAGCAGCCGGGAGCCGTGGCCCTGCCGCTGGGTTACGGGGTCGACGATGAACTCCCCGACCAGCGCGTCGGACCCCGGGTCGGCGTCGGGGTCGTCCGAGGGCCCGACCGCCGCGAACCCCACGACGCGCTTGTCCGCCACAGCCACGAGCACGCGGAACTTCGCCAGCGGCGGGCGCTGGATCGCGGCCTGCCAGGAGGCCGTCATGGTGGCCAGATCGACCTCGCCGAGGATCTGCTCCGCGACGGGGATCGGCAACAGTTGCTGCCAGCTGCGGCGCTGGATAGCGGCCAACCGCTCCGCTTCGGAGGGAAGGGCCAGGCGGCAGGAGTCGGCGGTGCGCGGCGCATCAGTCACCGCCACATCCTAACGGCGAGGTGCCGGACCATCCCGGCCGATAAGGTGGTTGGGTGCGAGAACCCCTGCAGACCCCACCCAAGCTCCGTCCCGACACCCTGCGCATCACCCCGCTGGGCGGGCTGGGCGACGTCGGGCGCAACAGCGCCAGCTTCGAGATCAACGGGCAGCGGATGATCCTCGACTGCGGGGTGCTGTTCCCCGACGAGAACCATCCCGGGGTCGACCTCATCCTGCCGTCGTTGCACCTTCTGGGTGACAACCTGGACGACATCTCCTGCCTCGTTTTGACCCACGGTCACGAGGATCACATCGGCGCCGTGCCCTACCTCTTGCGTCGTCGCCCCGACATCCCCGTGCTGGGCAGTCGGCTCACCTTGGCGTTCCTGCGCGAGAAGCTGAAGGAGCACCGTCTCCGACACGCCGACTTGCGCGAGATGGAGGCGGGATCGCGTACGACGATCGGCGAGTTCGATCTGGAGTTCCTCGCCGTCAACCACTCCATCCCCGACGCCCTGGCGGTGCTGGTGCGCACGAGTGCGGGGACGGTCCTGCACACCGGTGACTTCAAGATGGACCAGTTGCCCCTGGATGGCCGACTCACCGATCTGCGGGGTTTCGCCAAGGCCGGGGAAGAAGGGGTCGACCTGTTCATGGTCGACTCCACCAATGCCGAGACCCCGGGGTTCACCACCCACGAGATCGACATCCAGCCTGCGATGGAACGAGTGTTCTCCCATGCGTCGGCGCGCCTCATCGTCGCGTGCTTCTCCTCCCACGTGCACCGGGTGCAGCAGGTGATGGACGAGGCGGTCAAGTCCGGTCGCAAGGTCGTCTACGTCGGGCGGTCCATGGTGAAGAACATGACCATCGCCGCGCAGTTGGGCTACCTGAAGGTCCCGGCGAACACCTTGATCGCCCTGGACGACATCGACAAGTACGCCTCGAAGGATGTCGTCATCGTGTCCACCGGTTCCCAGGGTGAGCCGTTGAGCGCCCTGAGCCGGATCGCGAACCACGAACACCCCGTCATCACGGCGGGCCCCGGCGACGTGGTGCTGCTGGCCAGCTCGCTCATCCCGGGCAACGAGAACTCGGTCTCGCGGGTGATCAACGGGCTGACCAGGAACGGGGTCAAGGTCGTCCATAAGGGCAACGCGCTGGTCCACGTGTCCGGCCATGCCAGTTCCGGCGAACTCCTCTACTGCTACAACCTCGTCAAGCCGCGCAACGTGATGCCCGTTCACGGGGAGATCCGGCACCTGCACGCCAACGCCGAACTCGCCATCGCCACGGGCGTCCCGCGCGAGAACGCGCTGGTCGTCGAGGACGGCACGGTGGTGGACCTGCACGACGGTGCGATCCGGGTGGTCGGACGCGTCGAGGCCGATTACGTGTTCGTCGACGGTTCCACGGTGGACGCCGTCGGGGACGCCGAACTGGACGACCGCCGCATCCTGGGCGAGGAAGGTTTCATCTCGGCGATCGCCGTGGTGAATCTCCACACGGGGGAACTGGTGGAGGGGCCGATCATCACCGCCCGCGGCTTCATCGACGAGGAGGGCATCTTCGACGCCATCAGCGCGGAGGTCGCCGGGGTGCTGCGGGAGGCGCTGGCCGACGGGGCCGAGGACACCTACCCCCTGCAACAGCTCATGCGACGGCGGCTGGGCCGGTGGGTCAGCAAGCGCTACCGCGCCCGCCCGATGATCGTCCCGGTCGTCTTGGCGACATAGATTGTCGTTTCGGGACGCGACCGGTTACACTGGCTTGGTTCCGAATACGAGCCTCGCTCGTCCGCGTGCGAAGCGCGGGTGCCGTCTCGTTACCCAGTCTTTTAGAGGAGTAGTTCCATGGCCGCCGTGTGCGACGTCTGCGCCAAGAAGCCGACCTTCGGCCACAACGTGCCTTGGTCGAAGAAGAAGACCAACCGTCGTTGGAACCCGAACATCCAGTCCGTGCGGGCCGTCGTCAACGGCTCCACCAAGCGGATGAACGTCTGCGTCAGCTGCATCAAGGCCGGTAAGGTCGCGCGCTGACTGATCTCTGCGATCACGATGGACCCGCCTTCGGGCGGGTCTTTTCGCGTTCGGGGGAGTGTCGTGCCCACTGCCTAGGATGCTGTCTGTGAGCCCCTTGGATCCCTGGCGCACCGCCGCCTTCCGCGCGCTGGACGCCGACGTCGCCACGGTTCTGGGCGCGAAGGCGGCGGAGTCGTTCGCCGCGCTCCGCGTCCGCACGGTCGGTGATCTGCTGCGCCACGTCCCGCGTCACTACCTCGCCGGTACCGAGCTCACCGACCTGGCCACTGTGGTCGAGGGCGAACACGTCGCCGTGATGGCGCGCGTGGCAAAGACCGAGGTGTTCGAGGGCCGGGGTGGTTTCGCCGGTGGCAGGCGAGCTCCCAACTCGCGTCTGGAAGTGACCTTGACCGACGGTCAGGGCAGGTTGACCGCCACGTTCTTCGGCCGTGCCTCAATCGTGGCCTGGTGGCAACGCCAGCTGGCTGCCGGCGTGCGCGGCATCTTCGTGGGCAAGGTGGGCAGCTTCCGCGACCAGCCGCAGATGACCCATCCCGCCTTCGTCATGCTGGACGAGGCGGGCGGCGTCGTGGGTAACTCCGAGGAGAAGGAGCGCATCGCCGAACTGTCTCGTTCCGGCCTCGTCGGCTTGTATCCGGCGACGGCGAAGCTCAAGACGTGGACGATCGCCGAGTGCGAACGGCTGGCGCTCGACGCCCTGCCCGCCGAGGACCCGTGGCCCGCATGGGTGCGTGAGCGGGCGGGGGTCATCGACTTGGCCGATGCCTTCCGTGCCGTCCACCGGCCCGACTCGCGGGCGGAGATCGACCGGGGGCGTCAGCGGCTGTGGTTCGACGAGGCGTTCACCACTCAGGTGGCGATGGCCTACCGGCGGGCCGAGAACGCCCGCCAGTCCGCCGGTCCGCGACCCCGGGTGCCCGGTGCCCTGCTCGACGCATTCGATTCCAGGCTCCCCTTCGCCCTCACCGAGGGGCAGCGCGACGTCTCGGAGGAGATCTTCGCCGACCTGGCCCGTCAGGCGCCCATGCAGCGGCTGCTCCAAGGCGAGGTCGGTTCCGGCAAGACACTGGTGGCGTTGCGCGCGATGCTCGCGGTGGTGGACACACGCGGGCAGGCCGTTCTGCTGGCGCCCACCGAGGTGCTGGCGCAACAGCACTTCCAGACGATCACGGGCCTGCTCGGTGAACTGGGGCAGGGCCACGTCCTGGGGGCGCCGGAGACAGCCACCGACGTCGTGTGCATCACGGGGTCGACGCCGGCAGCCCGCAAGCGAGCCGCCCTGATGCAGATCGCCAGCGGCGAGGCAGGCATCATCATCGGGACCCACGCGCTGCTGGCCGACAACGTCTCCTTCGCCGACCTGGGCCTGGTGGTCATCGACGAGCAGCACCGGTTCGGCGTCGAGCAGCGGGCGCTTCTCACCGACCGCGCGCACGCGCGTCCACACGTGCTGGTGCTGACCGCCACCCCCATCCCGCGTTCGGTCGCCATGACCGTCTTCGGAGACCTGACCGTCTCGACGCTGGCTCAGCTTCCCGCGGGACGCGCCGACGTGACCACCACCGTGGTCGACGCGACCAGGCGTTCGGCCTGGGTGGAGCGGGCCTGGGAGCGGGTCGCCGAGGAGGTGGCCCAGGGGCGGCAGGCCTTCGTCGTCGCCCCGCACATCGGCGGCGGCAAGGAGGCCGACGGCCTCGGGGTCGTCGAGTTGGCCGCGCGCCTCTCAGAGGGGCCGCTCGCGGGGGTGCGGGTCGGCGTCCTGCACGGGCGGCTGCCCGCCGAGGAGAAGGCCACCGTGATGGGCGCCTTCGCGGCGGGGGAGGTGGATGTGCTCGTCGCCACCACCATCATCGAGGTGGGGGTGGACGTGCCCAACGCGACGATGATGATCATCTGGGACGCGGACCGGTTCGGGATCAGCCAACTGCACCAGTTGCGCGGCCGGATCGGCCGAGGAGGGCTTCCCGGGGTGTGCCTGCTGGTGAGCTCGGCGGAGCCGGAGGCGCCCAGCTGGGAGCGGCTGGCGGCGATCGCCGGGACCCGTGACGGGTTCGCGTTGGCCGAACTCGACCTGGCGCAGCGTCGCGAGGGCGACGTGCTGGGGGCCAGCCAGTCGGGTGGGCGTTCGACGCTGCGCCTGCTGCGGGTCCTGGAACATGCCGACGTCATCGAAGCCGCCCGCGCGCTGGCCGAGGAGGCGGTGTCCCGGGATCCGGACCGGGCCACACCGGGCTTTGCGGATGCGGTCACGCAGACCAATCTGCTGGCCGGAGAGGAATGGATCGACCGCTCCTGAGACCGGCCTGCTGGCTACCCTGTCCGGGTGAGCCGCATCATCGCGGGTCGAGCGGGCGGTCAGCGCCTGATGACCCCCAGCCATGACCGCACCCGGCCGACGTCGGATCTGGTGCGCGAGTCCGCCTTCAACCTCATCGCCGACTGGGCCGGGACGGTGGGGGAGCCCGCCGCGTCGATGCTGGAACGATTCTCACTCCTGGATCTGTATGGCGGCACCGGAGCCATCGCCCTGGAGGCCGCCAGCCGGGGCGCGGACCCGGTGGTCTGTGTAGAGAAGGACCGCGCTACGGCAGCGCTGGCGCGCAGCAACGCACGCGCCACCGGATTGTCCATCCAGGTGGTCGCGTCCTCGGTGGACGCGTTCTTGGCGGGAGTGTCGCGTCGCTTCGATGTGGTGTGGCTCGACCCGCCCTACGAGGTGGCGGCCTCGGTGGTCGATGCGCAGATCGCGGCCGCGGCGGACGCATGGCTGGCCGAGGATGGGCTGGTGATCGTCGAGCGCTCCAGCCGGGGTCCGGGTCCGACCTGGCCGGAGACGCTCCCGGCGCAGCGGGCGCGTCGCTATGGTGAAACGACGCTGTATCTGGCCACCAAGGAGGAAGCATGAGGGCCATCTGCCCCGGCTCGTTCGACCCCGTCACCCACGGCCACCTCGACATCGTCTCTCGGTCCGCACGATTGTTCGACGAGGTCATCGTGGCGGTGGGGCGCAACAGCGCCAAGAACTACCTGTTCACCCCCGATGAGCGCGTCGAGATGCTCCAAGACGCCGTGGCGGGCCTGCCCGGTGTGTCGGTCACCTTGCTGGACGGCCTGCTGGTGGACTACTGCCGCGAGCAGGGCGTCGACGTCATCGTCAAGGGGTTGCGGTTCGCCAGCGACTTCGACTTCGAGTTGCAGATGGCGCAGATGAACCATGCGCTCAGCGGTATCGAGACCATCATGCTGCCCACATCGGCGCAATGGTCCCACCTGAGTTCCACCATGATCCGGGAGATCGCGAAGCTCGGCGGGGACGTCGGCCAGTTCGTGACGCCGCAGGTTGCGCGGCGGATCGCCGCGAAGGTGGCCGACTGAGGGTCCTCGGGGCGGACGTGGCGCGGCCGCGCCATCCCAGAGCAGGACGACGCGGCCGCGGCCGAAGCTCAGATCTTGCCCTTCACCTGGCCGTCGTAGATCTTCTCCAAGACGCCGCGCAGGCTCGTCATGGTCGTCTTGACGTCGGCCTTCTGGGTGACGATCTGGGCGATCGACTTGGCCATCTCCTGATCGGCGCCGGGCAGGAACGCACGGGCGTAGTCCTGCGGACGCGTCACGTCGAGCTGCTTGATGGCCTCGCCGGCGAGCGGGTTGGCGGCCAGCAGGGAGCTGGTGTCGGCCGACGTGCGGACCGGCATGTAGCCGGTCGCACCGGCGAACTTCACGGTGTTGACCGGGTCGGTGAGGAATCCGATGAACTTCGCCGCCGCGAGCTGGTTCTCCTTGGCGATGTTCTTCGGGATGCCGACGCCGGCACCGCCGGTGGGGCACACGGGCGAGGTGGTGACCGGGCCGCCGGGCAGGAAGCCGACACCCAGGTCGAACTTGCCTGCGGTCGCCTTCTGCATGCCGACGAGGGATCCCGTCGATCCCAGGGTCGCGGCGATGGCGCCGGCGGCCAGATCGTCCGTGCCCGACTTGGAAGCGACGCCGGCCCAGCCGTTGGCGTACACCGAGTCCTGGACGTAGGTGAGGGCTGCGACGGCCTTCTCGTCATCGCAGGTGATCTCGAAGGAGTTCTGCTTCGACCAGCCCGAGCCGTAGCCCCACAGGATGTTCTGCAGCGTCCAGCCGGCGTAGTCGGCCAGTGCCGGGTGCTCGTAGGCATGCGTGATGTCGGCGTTGGCCTGCTTGATCCGGGGGGCCCAGTCGTTGAACTCGGCCCACGTCTTCGGTGCGCGATCCTCCAGCCCGGCGGCCTGCCAGTGGTTCTTGTTGTAGTAGAACAGGGGCGTGGAACGGGCCCACGGCACGGCCCACTGCGCGCCCGCGTACTGGTAGTCCGCGAACAGTCCCTGCCGGTAGTCCGCGATGTCGACCTCGGCGGCCTTGAGCGCGTTGCCGAGCGGGATGATCGAGTCGGCCAGGAAGTAGCGGAACCACCACACGTCGGAGAAGACGACGATGTCGGGGAGCTGCCCGCCCGCCTGTGCGGCCTGGAACTTGGTGGCCACCTCTTCATAGTTGGACCCGGCCGTGACGAGCTTGACCTCGATGCCTTCCTTCGCGGTGAAGGCGGCGATGATCTCCTGGGTGATGGCCTCGGAGCTGCCGGGATGGTTGGACCAGAACGTGATCGACTTCGCAGGCGAGACGCCGGCGAAGTCCGGGCCCGCCGGGTCGGCCGACGGGGAGCTGGATGCCCCCGGGCCGGCGACCGACGGGCCGCCGCAGCCGGCGAGGACTGCGGCGCCGAGCCCGATGCCGGCAGCGCCGAGCAGCGTGCGTCGGCTGAGCGACGAGTTGGTCAGGGATGCGAACATTTCTCTCCTCTTCGAACGACCCCCGAGGCCGGGGACCGAGATGGGGGAGCGGTCAGCGGACCGCACCCTGGGTAAGCCCAGCCACGATGTAGCGCTGGAGGAACATGAATACGATCAGGACGGGCAGGATCACGACGACGGCACCCGCCATGAGGATGGGATAGGAACTCGGGTCCCCCTCGAGGTTCTTGAGCAGGGTGAGCCCGACCGGCAAGGTCATCATCTGGTCGTCGGTGGTGATGATGAGCGGCCAGATGTAGTCGTTCCACTCGTTGACGATCGTCACCAGCGACACGGTCGCGATCGTGGGAGTGGAGATGGGGATGATGATCTGGACGAGGCGGCGCAGGTGTCCTGCCCCGTCGAGTTCGGCGGCCTCCAGGATCTCGGCGGGCAGCGAGAGGAAGTGCTGGCGCAGCAGGAACGTCCCGAAGGCGGTGCCCAGGCCGGGCAGGATGATTCCCCAGTAGGTGTTGGCGCCGCCGAGCCCCGAGATCAGGACGTAGTTGGGCAGGAGCGAGACCTGTGGCGGAACCATGAGCGCGACGAGGATGCCGGCGAAGATGATCCGCTTGAAGGGGAACCGCACGAAGACCAGCGCGTACGAGGTGGTCAGGGCCAAGAGGACCTTGATGCCTGCGCCGACGATGGTGACCAGGGTCGAGTTGAGGAACAAGCGGGGGAAGTCGACCTGCCGCGAGGCGGTCACGTAGGCGTCGAAGCTGGGCGAGGCGGGGAGCCACACGAGGTCGCGGGAGACGACTTCGCCGCTGGTCTTCAACGAGCCGAGCATCATCCAGATCAAGGGCAAGGCGATGATCAGCGTCGCGAGGATCAACGGCACGTACCCGCCGAGGATCAGCGACGCGGTCGACTCCTGGTCCAGGGCGGAGCCGTGCCGGGTGGACGCCTTCGCGGACGCGGCAGTCCGAGGCCGGGACGTGGGCGCGGGGGCCTCGGTGAGGAGGGTGGTGGTCATGCGTAGTGGACCTTCCGCTCGATGAGGCGCAGCTGCACGACGGTGAGCGCCAGGAGGAGCACGAACAAGATCGTGGCGACGGCCGCCGAGTAGCCCGCGCGGTTGTATCCCCCGAAGGCCTGCAGGTAGGCGTCATACATGAGCGTCGTCGTGCCGTTGCCCAGTGGCGTCATGATCCGGATCAGATCGAAGGACTGCAGGGAGGACAGCAGGGTGGTCATCAGCAGGAAGAAGGACGTCGGCGACAGCAGCGGCCACACGACCTTGGTGAACGTATCCCAGCGTCCTGCCCCGTCCAGGGCGGCGGCCTCGAGCAGGTCGCGGGGCACCGCCTGGAGTGCGGCCAGATAGATGACCGCGCAGTAGCCGAGGTTCTTCCAGATGTAGACGACGATCACCATCGTCAAGGACAGGTTGGGCTGCAGGAACCATTCGGGAACGGGCAGGCTGAGCGCCCGCAGGATGGCCGACAGCACCCCGGTGGTGGGGTCGAAGATGAACAACCACACCAACCCGATACCGACCCCAGACAGGACGTAGGGGGCGAAGACGGTGGCGCGGGCGAAACCGCGCCCCGTGAGGCGCCGGTTCAGCACTGTCGCCAGCAGCAGCCCCAGCAGGATGGATCCACCGACCGTTGCGACGGTGAAGATCGCGGTGGTGCGCAGCACCCCCAGCGACTCGGCGCTGGTGAAGAACTCGATGTAGTTGTCCAGGCCGATCGGGGTCGCCACGGAGGCGCCGAGGGTCCAGTCCAGCGTCGAGTAGTAGATGTTCGTCAGGAGGGGCCGGTAGGTGAAGGCCAGGATCAGGCCGATGTTGGGTGCCGCGAACAGGACGAAGATCAACCATTCCCGCAGCGTCCGCTGTGTGACTCGCGTGCGTCTGCGCGCTGGCGCGCCTGCCTGTGTCGTCGTCATGGTCCCCCGTCCGGTGCCGCCGCTGCGGCCGAGGCTGAAGCTAGGCCGGTCGAGGGGCGGGGAACCGACTCGCCGCTGAACGCCCGATGTCGGACGCATGACATCTCGGGGCGTGGGGGTTCCGGGGGTGGTCCGGGTGGCTATCGCAGGCAACGGTTTGGCCCCCCGCGCGGAACCCGGTAGGCTTGTCCTTCGGTTATGACGTTGTCGTGCCAGCAGGGGTGAGGGGTGAACGCGGTGGCAGCTCGCTTGGTCGACCCCCGATCTGAACTCGTTTTCGATATTCGCGAATTCGGGCATCAGCCGGGTGGAAGCAAGGAGACTGTCCGCGATGTTCCCGCCCCCGAAGGCTTGGGCAACGACGTGATCGGAGTGCCGACCGGTTCCCCGATCCATCTCGATCTTCGGCTCGAGGGGGTAGGGGACGGGGTGTTGGCCACCGGCGTCGCTGAGGTTCAGCTGCGCGGGGAGTGCGCTCGGTGCCTGACCGAGATCGCGGCGTCCGCCGAGATCGACCTGCAGGAACTGTTCCTCTTCCCGGGCGTGGATCCCGACGATGTCGAGGCCAGCCGGGTCGAGGGCGAGCTGATCGACCTCGAACCGGTTCTGCGTGACGCCGCGGTGCTCGATCTGCCGTTCATCCCGCTGTGCCGGGAGGATTGCGCTGGGTTGTGCCCCGTGTGCGGGGTCAATCTGAACGACGATCCCGACCACAGCCACGGCGAAGCGATCGACCCCCGGTGGGCGTCGCTCGTCGGCTGGGCTGACGACACCCAGGACTGATAGCGGGCGCGTGCGCCCCGAGATTGAGGAGTTTGACGTGGCTGTTCCGAAGCGGAAGATGTCCCGCAGCAACACGCGTTCCCGCCGTGCGCAGTGGAAGGCGTCCGCGCCCACGCTCGTGAACTGCGCCAACCCGGCCTGTGGGGGCAAGCACCTTCCCCACACGGCGTGCCCGACGTGCGGCCAGTACGGCCCCCGTTCGGCCCGCCGCCAGGTCATCGAGCAGTGATGCCCGCGGCCGATGGCCGCGTCCATGAGCTCTTCACACAGCTGGGGATCGAGATCGATCCCCAGCTGTACCGGCTTGCCCTGACGCATCGATCCTGGGCGTTCGAGCACGGGGGAGCCCCGCACAACGAACGCCTCGAGTTCTTGGGCGACGCCGTGCTGGGGGTCGTCGTCACCGAGCACCTGTACCGCAGCTTCCCGGACAAACCCGAGGGCTGGCTCGCGAAGATGCGCGCCGCCGTCGTCAACACCTACGCCCTGGCCGACGTCGCGCGCGGCCTCGGACTGGGCCAGGCGCTGCTCTTGGGCAAGGGAGAACGGCAGACCGGCGGAGCGGACAAGGACTCCATCCTGGCCGACGCCACCGAGGCGCTCATCGCGTCGGTGTTCCTGTCCTGCGGCCGAGACGCGGCCTCACGTTTCGTGCGGACGCTGATGGACCCTGTCGTCGAGGCCGCCTCTGCCGACGGCCGCGCCACCGATTGGAAGACGGCCCTGCAGGAGCTGGCCGCCCACCGCGGTTTGGCCGCGCCGCGCTATGAGCACACCGCCTCGGGGCCCGATCACGATCGCCGGTTCGAAGCGCGCGCCGTGGTGGGGTCAACCCACTACGCGCCCTTCATCGCCCGCTCCAAGAAGCTTGCCGAGCAAGGCGCGGCGGAGCTGGCCCATCAGCAACTCTTCTCGCAGTCCTGAGCCAACCCGTGCCCGAGCTCCCCGAGGTCGAGGTCGTTCGTCGGGGCCTGGCCGCGGCGATCGTCGGTCGCAGCGTCACCGACGTCACCGTTCTTCATCCGCGCCCGGTGCGGGCGCATCCCGACGGGCCGACGGGTTTCGTGACCAGCCTGACCGGCCGGACCTTCGACGTGCCAGCCCGCCGGGGCAAGTTCTTGTGGATGCCGTTCAGGGATGGGGACGCGTTGCTTGCGCACCTGGGTATGAGCGGTCAGTTCCGATTGGACGCGCCCGCGGCACCGCTCCAGCGTCACGCCCGGGTCCTGATCGACCTGGACGATGACGTGCAGCTTCGATTCGTCGATCAGCGCATGTTCGGGGGACTCTCTCTGGCCCCCGGTGGTGCGGAACTACCCGTCCAGGTGACGCACATCGCCCGCGACCTGCTGGATCCCGAGGTGGATCTCGCCGGGGTCGTTCGCCGGATCAAGGCCAAGCGCAGCGCCATCAAGAGGGTCCTGCTGGATCAGCGGGTGGTGTCGGGCATCGGGAACATCTATGCCGACGAGGCACTGTGGGTGGCCCGTGTCCACCCCGAGACCCCCGCGGACCGTCTCTCGACGCACACGCTGGGTGCGCTCCTGTGCGCCGCACGCGACGTGATGGGGGCCGCGCTGGCGCAAGGGGGAACATCCTTCGATGCTCTCTACGTCAACGTGAATGGGGAGTCGGGATACTTCAACCGAGACCTTCACGTGTATGGCCGCGAGGGGGAGGCGTGTGAACGGTGCGGAACGCCGATCCGCCGGGTCGCCTTCACCAACAGGTCCTCCCACTTCTGCCCGGGATGCCAGCGGCGACGCTGAACGCCGCACCGGGGGCGAACGGATCGCGGCCGAGCGCGGGTGCGCCATACCGGTATCCTGACACCGTTCGGTTCACACCACCCGGCATCGGGAGGCAGCGATGAGGCCGCTTCGCTACGCGATCAATGTGACGTTGGACGGCTGTTGTCATCACGAGGCGGGTCTCCCGCCCGACGAGGAGTCCATGCGCTGGTGGGCGGATGAGCTGAGGCGCGCTGACGCCGTGGTGTTCGGCCGGACCACCTACGCGATGATGGAGGCGGCGTGGCGTAAACCGGCGGATGGGGTTGTGGCCCGGTTGGGTGCAGCCGTGGCAAGTTCCCTTCGGGGACGCCGTGGATGCGGCGCCCAAGTACGTCGTCTCCAGTTCGCTCACGGACGTCGACTGGAACGCCGAACTGCTGGACGGCGACCTCGTGACGCGCATACGGGACTTGAAGGAGCAACCCGGCAGGGGCCTGTTCGTGGGCGGCGTGACGCTGCCGGCGGCGTTGGCCCGGGCGGGGCTGATCGACGAATATGCCCTCCTGGTTCACCCGGTGTTGGCGGGGCACGGACCCCGCCTGGCAGCCGGTCTTGCTGACCATCTCACGCTCTCCCTCGTGCAACGGGACGTGTTTCGGTCGGGGGTCACCGCATTGCGCTACCGGCCGACGGATCCCGGCGGGGACGACACCTGAGGTCGCCTGTGCACGGCCACGAGAGCGACGATGGCGAGCGTCACAGCGGGCAGGAGTAGCGTGACCCCGTGGGAGAGACAATGCGCGCTGTGGCGAGTGAGGCCTGCAGCCTCCCCGTGATCGGGCGTCGAACCGATAGGGTCTGCTTCCCGTGAGCCTCCTTTCCGATCTCTATGCCCGGCACGGGCACAGCCTGCGCCAGTTCGTGACCTTCGGTGCCGTGGGCGGCTCCGGCGTCTTGGTGAACATGGCAGTCTTCGCGCTGTGCAGCAACGTGGGGCACCACCTCGGGGACGTCAACTATCGGACGGTCCTGTTCCCGATCCTGAACACCGGATACAACGTCCGGTTCGGGCATCTGTTCGTGTGGATCGCGTTCGCCGTCGCCGTGACCTGGAACTTCGTGCTCAATCGCTACTGGACATTCAGGGCGGAGGGCAGTCGCGCCCCCTTCTTGAAGGAGTATGTGCCGTTCTTCTTCGTGGGGGCGTGCGCCAACGTCTTGACGACGGTCCTCTTCACGGTGTTGACCAACCCCACGTCACCGATTTACCTTCCGGAACCGCCGTTCTCCGATGATGGTGATTTCTGGACCAAGCGTCCGTACTGGGCCCAGGCGATCGCGATCATCTTCACGATGCCGATCAACTTCGTGATCAACAAGCTGTGGACGTTTCGGGCGGTCCGGCGCAAGCACGCCGCAGGTGTGGCCTCCTAGGCGGTCGGCGTGTACCTGAAGTCTTTGACGTTGCGCGGGTTCAAGTCCTTCGCGTCGGCGACGACGCTGAACTTCGAGCCGGGTATCACCTGCATCGTGGGGCCCAACGGGTCGGGCAAGTCCAATGTCGTGGACGCCCTCAGCTGGGTCATGGGGGAACAGGGCGTCAAGTCGTTGCGGGGCGGCAAGATGGAAGACGTCATCTTCGCCGGTACCGCGGGCAGGGCACCGCTGGGGCGGGCGGAGGTCAGCCTGACCATCGACAACACCGACGGTGCGCTGCCGATCGAGTACACCGAGGTGACGATCAGCCGCACCATGTTCCGCTCGGGTGGCTCCGACTACGCGATCAACGGAACCGCCGCCCGGCTGCTGGACGTACAGGAACTGTTGTCTGACTCCGGCATCGGCCGCGAGATGCACGTCATCGTCGGTCAGGGGCAACTCGACTCGATCCTGCAGGCCACCCCCGAGGTCCGGCGCGGATTCATCGAGGAGGCCGCCGGGGTCCTCAAGCATCGCAAGCGCAAAGAGAAGGCGCTGCGCAAGCTCGACTCCACCCAGGTGAACCTGGACAGGCTGGTCGACCTCATCGGCGAGATCCGACGTCAGCTCAAACCGCTCGGACGCCAGGCCGAGGTGGCCCGGAAGGCCGCTGTCGTCCAGGCCGAGTTGCGCGACGCCAAGGCCCGGGTGCTGGCCGACGACTACGTCATGGCCGCGCTGTCGCTGGAGTCCGACCTGGCCGCCGAGGCCGAACTCAAGGAGCGCCGCCGGAGCGTGGAAGCCGCCCTGGCGGCGGCCCGAGAGGCGGAGACCCACGCCGAGGAGGCGGCTCGCGCGGCCGCGCCGGAACTGGCCCGGGCCCAGGAGACGTGGTACGCCCTGGCGGGCCTCCGGGAGCGGATTGCGTCCACCCGTGCCATCGCCGCCGAGCGCGTCCGCAACGTCGGGACCGCGGGCCAGGACGAGCGGCGCGGGCGTGACCCCGACGCCACCGAGGCGGAGGCGCACGCCATTCAGGAATCCGAGCGGACCTTGGCGGCCGAGGTCGCGACCCGGGCGGAAACGCTCGCCCGGGCCTCGGCGGCGCGCGCCGCTGCGGAGGCGGGTCATACGGCCGCCGAGAAGGCCTATGCGGGTCAGCTGCGAGCGATCGCCGACCGCCGGGAGGGCTTGGCGAGGCTGACCGGTGAGGTCAACTCGCTGCGCTCCACCACTGAGGCCGCTGGCTCCGAGATCGCTCGCCTCTCGCTTGCGGGTGACGAGGCGCGCGCCCGGGCCGACGACGCCCGGAAGCGCTACCAGGCGCTCGAGACCGACCTGGGTGCCGTCACCGACGGGGAGATGGGACTCGACGGGGCGTACGAGGCGGCCGAGTCCGCCCGAGTCCGGCACCTCGAGCACACCGAAGCGCTCCGGGCCTCTGAGCAGGACGCCTTGCAGCGGCGCGCCGCGCTGTCGGCACGTCTGGAGGGGCTGCGGCTCGGGCTGGAACGCCGCGACGGGTCGGGCGCCCTCCTGGCCGCCTCACAGGACCTGGCCGGGGTGCTCGGCTCGCTGGGGGCGCTCGTCCGGGTGGAGCCTGGCTTCGAGCAGGCGGTCGCTGCGGCGCTGGGAGGCGCGGCGGCCGCCGTCGTCGTCGCGGGGATGGATGTGGCGCTGGACGCCGTCGCGCTGCTCAAAGCCCAGGATCTGGGGCGCGCTGGCCTCGTCGTTGCCGGGTCTCCGAAGAACGATCATCTGGGGGAGTGGCCCGCCCTGCCTGCGGACGCCAGGTACGCCGTCGAGGTGGTGCGTGCGGAGCCCGCGCTGCTGCCCGCACTGACCACGCTGCTGCGACGGGTTGCCGTCGTGACCGACCTGGACGCGGCGGCCCGCCTCGTGGCCGTGGAGCCGCAGCTCAGCGCAGTGACGCGCGACGGGGATGTCGTCTCTGCCTGGTTCGCCTCGGGTGGCTCGTCTGCTCAGCCGAGTCTCATGGAGGTCGAGGCGGCGGTCGAGGAGGCCGAAAGCTCGCTGGCGCAGGTCCAGGCCGAGGTCGAGCGCCTCGGCTTCGCGCGGGCCGCCGCTGCCGCCGAGCTGCAGGCCGCGGGGGCGGCGTCCGAAGCGGCGCTGGCGCGGTTGCACGAATCGGACGCACAATACTCGGCACTCGCCGAGCAACTCGGTCAGCTCAACCAGTCCGCGCGCAACGCGTTGGCCGAGGCGGAGCGCCAGGATGCTGCCGTGCGGCGCGCCACCGCCTCGCGGGAGACCGGCGTCGCCGAACTCGCGGCCCTGACCGAACGCCTGGAGTCGGCCCAGCGGGCGACCGACCTCACCGAGGCCGACCCCGGCGAGCGTGACCGGCTCGCCCTCGAGGCGGCCCGGATGCGGCAGGCGGAGATGGAGGCTCGCCTTGCCCTGCGCACCGATGAGGAGCGCGCCCGCGCCCTGGCTGGACGAGCCGAGGCCCTGCTGCGGGCCGCGCGCACCGAGCGGGCCGCCCGCGAGCAGGCCGCGGCCAAGCGCGAGCGCCTGCTGCGCGAGGGAGAAACGGCGCGAGCCGCGGTGCTGGCCTGCGACTGGTTGCTGGACCGGGTGACGGAATCCCACAGTCGTGCGGGCGTGGAGCGTCGCCGCGCCGACGAGCGGCGGATTGATGCCGACCGCGGCGTCCATGACGCCCGTCAGCGCAGCCGAGACCTCGGCCGGGAGTTCGAGGGGCTCATCGATGTGGCCCATCGCGACGAACTGGCTCGCGCCGAGCAGCGCATGCGCGTGGCGTCGCTGGCGGAGAAGGCCCTCGCCGAACTCGGCCTGGAGCCCGACGTGCTGACCGCCGAGTACGGGCCGGACCAGTTGGTTCCAGTCCTGACCCGACCCGATGGCGGCGCGTGGGGGCGGGATGAGGAGCAGCCGGACCCGGTTCCCTTCGTCCGGGCGGACCAGGACAAGCGGCTGCGGCGGGCGCAACGCGATCTGGATCTGCTGGGCCGGGTGAATCCGCTGGCGCTGGAGGAGTTCGAGGCGATGAGCGAACGCCATCGGTTCCTCGCCGAGCAACTCGACGACCTCAAGCGGACCCGCGCGGATCTACTCGGCATCGTCGCCGACGTGGATGCACGGGTGGAAGAGGTGTTCGCCGAGGCCTACGCCGACGTGGAGGCAGCATTCGAGTTCACATTCTCGCGGCTCTTCCCGGGGGGTGAGGGCCGCCTCATCCTCACCGAACCAGGCAACTGGCTGACCACGGGAGTCGACGTGGAGGCCCGTCCGGCGGGCAAGAAGGTCAAGCGTCTCAGCCTGCTGTCGGGAGGAGAACGGTCGTTGGTGGCCGTCGCCTTCCTGACGGCGTTGTTCCGCGCACGGCCCAGCCCGTTCTACATCCTGGACGAGGTGGAGGCGGCTCTCGATGACACCAACCTGGGCCGGCTCTTGGGGATTTATGAAGAGTTGCGCGAGAACAGCCAGATGCTCGTGATCACGCACCAGAAACGCACGATGGAAATCGCCGACGCGCTCTACGGGGTGACGATGCGCGACGAGGGGATCTCGACCGTGATCAGTCAGCGATTGCGCGACGACGCCCACTGACCAGCGCAGACGGTGTCATGGCGCGCCGGTGGGCCTGGTTCGAACCCGCCATTTTCCTCAGGCATACTGGTGGTGTCAGGAGGTGCCCCCCACATGCCGATCATGATTCTCACGCTGCTTGTCGTCCTGGTGCTCGCCGTCGTCATCATCGCCGTTGTGGTGATGGGCATGGAGGGAACCGGCAAGGAGCGACACCCCGAAATCGCCAATGCCATGGCGCGCACCGCGCGTCATCTCAATGGTGAGGGCGAGCCCCCGAAGGCCTTGGTGAACCTGATCGACGAGTTCGAGGAGGCGCCGCGCGACCTTCCCAACAAGCTTCGCTCCCTGCGGTCGGCCCGCTCGGCCGTCTCCGCAGCCTCAGCCGGTCTGCCGGAGGACGCCGAACCGACGCCCGCAGGGCAGCCGGTCGCGGCCGACGCCCGTGGGAAGTCGGAGCCCAGCGACGAGCCCGTCGCAGCGGAGGCGACCGCGCCGCAGCAGGTGCCGGTGGCCGGGGGAACGCCGAGCGAGACTCCCACCGAGACCGCCCCGCGGGACGCGCAGCCTGCGCGCGAGGCTGAGCAGGGCGCGGCTCCCGTGTCCGAGGCCGACGAGGGCGTCAGCAGCGACCCTGTGGTGGAGCAGTTGAACCGTCCCGTGCAACGCTCGGGCAAGCGCAGGAAGAACCGCAAGCGCGCGCAGGTGCACGCGGTGGAGAGTGCGGGACGCGCGCCGCTCACGATCGTTCCGGACGCCTCAGCCCAGACCGTCGCTCCACGGCCCTCACCCGAAGAACTCAACGAGAGCCTCGCGGCCGCCCTGTCGGCGCCTGCTGTCGACGATCCCGACGCCGCCGATCCGTACGGCGTGTGGGGTGCCGACGAGTTGGATCCGGAGCCCGCACCGGCGCAGCAGCGCGTCCACCTGGGCCGCGGTCGCCGCGCCTGAGAGGGGGCGGCCGGCCTCGCCGGCCCGGCCATTAGGATGGCCGGGTGCCCGTTGAT
>NZ_DAIOIA010000026.1:0-28534 GCF_036744435.1 Propioniciclava sp.
GGGCCGCCGTCGCGGTCGCCGCGTCCTGCGCGTCGGCGGTGTCCGAGGACCGGTTCGCGACCTGTTGGATCGTGGTGCCCTGGCCCCCGGACAGGGAGGACCCGGTGGCCGTCTCCAGGCCGGTGATGACGACGAGCGACACGACGAACGCGACCACGGCTGCGGCGAGACCGCCCAGCATCCAGCGCGCCCGCTTCGACAGTCCGCCGCGGGCGTCGCCCTGATCGGTGCTGGCGGTCTCACCGGAGGGCCCGCCGTCCGTGGCGTCCTGGGCCGTGGCTTCCCCCTCCGGGGTCGGCGACGCGTTCGTGTCCGACGTGGTGGCCGTACCCGCGGTGGCATCGTCGGGGTGGCCGCCGACGACCTTGGGGGTGATCACCTTCAGCACGTGCACGGTGCGCTGGATGCTCCAGGTGTAGAGCGAGGTGGCCATGGCGCCGATCACCGAGCCCAGGGCGGCGCCGATGAGGGTGCCGGACGTGCCCAGCCGCGAACCCACCAGAGCGGAGGTCACCGCAGCGAAAGCACCGGCGATCACCGCCGTGACGGACACGCTGAGGGCGGGTGGTTTCGTGCCGGTGGTCGTAACGCCTGACGCGGAGGCGCTGGCGGGGGCCGTGCCGCCGGTGGCGGGGGTGGAGTCCGAGGACGAGCGGTCGTGGGGAGCGTGCGAAGTCATCGTCTCTCCACCGTAACGCGCGCCTGTGGGGTTCTCCAGGGCGCCCGGCTGCCTCCCCGGGCCCCTCTTCATCCGGCCGTCTACGACGACGGTGGCAGGCCACCCCCGCCCGTGCGGGTGCGCCACCGCGCCACCTCGGAGGCCACGTCGACGAGCCGGACGACGAGGGTGGGGCCTTGGCTCGGGCGGGCGTAGTGGAGACGGATCCGGGCGTTGAGATCCTCGCAGCGCTCCCGGACCTCCGCTTCGGTGCGCGCATCCGCGACGGCGTCCCCGATGCGCTCCACCTCCCGGCGCAGCGCCAGCGGGCCCGGCAGCGCGACGTCGAGTTGTTCGCGCTGGATCGTCGCGCGGATCCACCAGTCCCCGCTGGTGTCGCTCAGGTCGAGCGGGCGGCCCGCACCGGGGAGATGGTCGAATGCGCCGCGCTCCATCGCCTCGCGGACCTGACGGTCGGCCCAGCTCTCGAACCGCATCTCCTCCATGCCTGCCCCTCCGACGCCGACCTGCACCCCATCATGCCCCGGTGCCGTCCGGAACGAACCGCTGGGAACAGGCCCTGGGGCCCAGCCGACGGGGTCCCGCGGCCCAAGCGGGCCCGGCATCGTCGCCGATAGCGTCCGGAGGGATCCTCGCTGCCGACCCCCCGGGAGAGACCCATGCGTCACCGCACCGACCGAGGCGCCACCGGCCTCCAGACGGTCGCGATCGCCGTCCTCGCCGCTCTCCTCGTCGGTACGACCGGGGTCATCCTCACGACCCCCGAGATCCCGGCGGCTGTGTGCCGGGCCGTCGGCGACGTCGTCGGCCGCGACCTCGGCTGCACCCCGGCGACGCCCACGCCCGAGCCGCCTGCCACCGACCAGGATTTCGAGCCTGACAAGTGCAAGGTCAACCAGACCGGCGACAAGTACAGCGGCGTCGTCCAGGTCGCGTTCGTCAAGATCGGCGAGAACGCCGGGTTCACCGTGACCGAGTACAGCGATGGAAGCGTGACCATGATGGCCACCAACGGCGCCGAAGTCGGGGCCGCCGGCGGATTCGGCGCCGACGTGGCCCTCGGCGAACTGGACGCCGCGGCTAAGGTCGACTTCGGCGGCGGGCTGAAGTTCGACTACGGCAGCACGTGGACGTTCGCGAACAAGGCCCAGGCGGACCAGTTCCGCGATCAGCTCGACGACTATCTCGCCGATCAGTGGGCTCTCTCCCATCCGGCCTGCTACGGCATGGTGTGCGTCCCCCGCCCCATCCACGGCACCCCCGCCCCGTCTGTCCCCTCCACCACGTTCGCCGGGATCGAAACCCAGGCGTCGGTGTCGGGAAAGTTGGGCCTGAGCGGGACGACCCAGGGTCCCGACATGACCCAGGCGCAGATGACCCAGCTCGGCATCGGCGCGAAACTCAAGCCGAGCGCCAAGTGGACGATGACCCGGGACAACGCCCAGACCCCCGAGGACCCCTCCGACGACACCGTGACACACGTCACCGACCTGCAGTTCAACAGCGAGACGACCGGCGCCCTCCAGCTGGCCACCGGCGGCGTCGGATCCATGGTGGGCATGGCCTTCTCGTTCACCACGAACGCGCGCGGCGAGATCACCTCGCTGAAGATCGTGTCGACCTCCGAGGTCGTCAGCACCGCGGGCATCGACGCGCAGGGCAGCGTCACCTCCGGCCAGGGGGACCACTCCACCTCGGTCGGCGGCCAGGTCTCCGGTACCACCGACATCGGCGACATGGTGGTCACCGAGACCAGCCTCACCCTCGACCCGACCGACACCGCCTCCCAGCAGGTGGTCCGCGACTGGATGGGCGGCTCGGGCGGGTACCCGGGGCTGATCGCCCTCAATTCGATCAACCCGGCCACCCCGAACCCGGGCGATCCTTTCGCCACCCTGCTCTACACCCAGGCGACGAGCAGCACGGTGAACTACGACCACGTCACCGACAAGCAGCGATTCGCTCTCAACGTGAAGTTCGGCCTGGCTTTCGGCATCGACATCAGCAGCGAGAGCTCACAGACCAGTGCCACCCGGGCCACCTATCTGGGCGCCCCCGCAGCGGACGGCATCCGCCCCGATCTCGACTTCCTCGACTGCGTACGCTGATGCCGCGCGTCCCCCACCTCGACGAAAGGAGCCCACGGTGAGACTGGTCTCCCGGCTGAGCGCCCTCCCCCTCCTCTGGGCGGTCCTGCTCCTGACGGCCTGCACCGGCACCGATCCCGGCTGGACGACGGTCTCCGCGGGCCAGTTGACGCTGGAACGCCCCACCGGGTGGCAGGAGGCGGCGTCGACGGACGAGGCGTGGCCGATGAGGTTCGTCGGCGACGGGATGGAACTACGCATCGCCCCCCAGTTCAGCGAGGATCCGCTCGCCGCGGCCGCCTACGACCGGCTTGACCTACCCGCCCGGGTGGGGCTCAGCGGCTACGCATCCGGCGGCGCCAAGGCGTTCGAGGTACCCGGGGCCGACACGGCCATCCGCAGCGACTTCACCTACACCGAGAACGGGGCTCCGCGGCAGGGCGTCTGGGTCATCGCCGGGCAGTACCCCTACCCGCGCACCTCGGCGGTCGCCGTCTCCGGCGAGCGCCTCGACGACGCCACCGTCCAGCACATTCTCGGAAGCCTGCGGTACGCCAAGCAGCAGTCCTGAGCCGGTGGACCCACGGCGCCGCATCACGAGGGGACCACGGGCCCACGCGTGGGGCCCCTCGACTCATGCGGTCACCGGCGCGGCTGCCTAGCGTGGTGGGGATTCCGCCGTCACCGTCCGGGGAGGCTCCCCATGCAGCACGCGTCGACCACCAGCGTCAGCATCCGCGCCGTCCTGCTCGGCGGGCTCCTCGCAGCCGCCGTCGCCGTCGCCGTCCAGCAATGGAGCCTGAACGTCGCCCCGATCGCGGTCGGTGTCGGTTCGGCGGTTGGGGGGGCCGTGCTGGGGTACGTCGGCGGGGTCAGCCACTGGCGGGGCACCTGGCTGCCCTCCCTGCTCACCGGGCTCATCGCGACGGTGGCCTGCATGGTGGTGATGTCACGCACCGGCGTCGCTGTACTGCGCCCGGAGTTCGCGGTCGGCTGGGTGCTCAGCGTCCTCGTCGGTGCGGCCCTCGCCGTCCCGCTCGCCCGACTGGGCGGCACACTGCGCGCCGAGGACGGCTGAGCCCGCCGCTACTCGGCGCGGACGCGGCAGAATGGGAAGCCGGACCACGAGGAAGGCATCGCCCATGAAGTTCCGCTATCTGGGTGACTCCGGGATGAAGATCTCCGAGGTCATCTACGGCAACTGGCTCACCCACGGATCGCAGGTCGAGAACGACGCGGCGAAGGCGTGCGTCGCCGCGGCCCTGGAGGCCGGCATCTCCAGCTTCGACACCGCCGACGTGTACGCCAACACTGCGGCCGAGACCGTCCTCGGCGAGGCGCTGACGGGCCAGCGCCGCGAGTCGCTGGAGATCTTCACCAAGGTGTACTGGCCGACCGGCCCCCGCGGCCACAACGACGTCGGACTGTCCCGCAAGCACATCCTGGAGTCGATCAACGGCTCCCTGACGCGGCTGAAGACCGACTACGTCGACCTGTATCAGGCGCACCGCTACGACACCGAGACCCCGCTGGAGGAGACCATGCAGGCCTTCGCCGACGTGGTGCGCTCCGGGAAGGCGCTGTACATCGGCGTCAGCGAATGGACGGCGGATCAGCTCCGCGCCGGCCACGCCTTGGCGAAGGATCTGGGCATCCAGCTCATCTCCAACCAGCCGCAGTACTCCGCGCTGTGGCGCGTCATCGAGGGCGAGGTCGTCCCGGCCTCCCGCGAGCTCGGGGTCAGCCAGATCGTGTGGTCCCCCGTCGCGCAGGGCGTCCTGACCGGCAAGTATCTGCCCGGCCAGCCCGCCCCCGCGGGGTCGCGCGCCACCGACGAGAAGGGCGGGGCGAACATGATCGCCCGGTTCCTGAACGACGAGGTGCTGACCCGGGTGCAGAACCTGCGGCCGATCGCCGACGGGCTGGGCCTCACGATGGCGCAACTCGCGCTCGCGTGGGTCCTCGCGAACGACAACGTCGCTGGCGCGATCATCGGTGCGTCGCGTCCCGAGCAGGTCGCCGACAACGCCCGAGCCGTCGACGTCACCTTGGACGCCGACACGCTCGCCGCGATCGATGAGGCGCTCGGCGACGTCGTCCAGACCGACCCGGCCCTGACCCAGGCGAACGCCCCCGTCACCCGCCCGGCCTGAGCGCTGCCGTCGGGGCACCCCGCGACCACGGTCACGGGGTGCCCCAGAGGGCGGGCACAATGGAAGCCCCAGACTTTCCAGAGGAGACGTGCCGTGAAGCGCATCGTGTTGGTCGTCGTCACCGCGTTCGCGCTCGGCGGCTGTGCCGCATCGGGACCGATCGCCACCCCGTCCGTTCCGGCCCCGACGCCGACCACGCCCCTCGCGACGCCGACCACGGCGCGCCCCACGGCGACGGCGAAGCCGACCGCGACCACGAGCAAGGCGATCCCCAGCCGGACGCCAGCCACGAAGACGCTGGCCCCCGAAACCACCGAGGGCGTCATCGCCGGGGCGATCGGTCAGGTGCCGAACGGGTTCACGCTTCCCGACGAGCAGCGGGCCGCCAGCGACGAGACCACCGCCTTCGAGACGACGCCCTGGCGCCTCGCGTGCGTCAACGACACCGGGATCACCGCGTCGGCGCTGGACAAGCTGACCGCGACCCGGATCAAGGCGTCCAGCGGCCCTGAGCACGTCGAAGGAAACGGCCTGCTGGTCTTCTCCGACGCGGCTGCGGCTCAGTCGTTCCTCGACCAGGCAACCGCCGGGTACGCGGCCTGCCCGGCCCAGGCACCCGCCGACAACGGCTTCCGTGCGTCGCAGAGGTCCGAGTCGGTCGCCTCGCTGGGCGAGCAGGCCGTGCGGGTCGGGTCGTGGTGGGACTACGACAGCAACGGCACGTGGATCCCGGCCCCGGGCGCCGACTTGACCTACCTCGCCCGCAAGGGACGCTTCGTCGCGTTGACCTACGAAGGTGAGGAGTCGGTCGGCGATCCCCTGGCCAACACCGAACTCAGCACGCGCGCCCAGGCACGGATCCAGCAGATCCTCGGCCAGGTCTGATCCTGGGCCCTCGACTGAGTGCCCGCATCGGTCTGCCAAGCGCGGGCCGGGCCGCCATCGCGGACGCCGCGGTGATGAGAGTGGGCCCGCCAGTGCCGGGCGATCGCGTCCGCCGGGGTGAGCGGTGACTTCACCGGGCTCCCCCACACCCACACCGAGACGGACGTCCCGACGTGGATGGCGGACGCCAGGACCGGGCGAACCGGGGTGGCTCAGGCGGTCGTGCGCGGCTCGGCGGAGCCGCCCTTCTCACCGCGCAGTAGCTTCCCGGTGACCTTCTGCCCCAGCGACTCCAGCGCGAGGCGTCCCACCATCTGCTGGTTGGTGGACACCCGTTCGGTGCGTCCGGTGCCGAGGAAGCTGATGAACCAGTGCAGCAGGGTGGTGATCCGGCTCTTGAACCCGGCGATGTAGAGCAGGTGCAGGAACAGCCAGGCGGCCCAGGCCAGGAATCCGGTGATCTCGATCTTGCCGACCTTCACGACGGCAGAGAACTTCGAGATGGTCGCCATGGACCCCTTGTCGAAGTAGGCGAACGGTGCGCTCGGGGCGGGTCGCCCCGCCGCCTCGTGCGTGATCCGCTCGGCGACGTACTTGGCCTCCTGGATGGCGCCCTGAGCCACGCCGGGAACCCCGGGGACCGAGGCCAGGTCACCGATGACGGAGATCTCCGGATGGTTCGGGAGCGACAGTTCCGGGGTGACGACGACGCGCCCGGCACGGTCGAGTTCGCAGCCGGTCTCCGCGGACAGCACCGCGCCGAGTTCACTGCCGCGCACCCCGGCCGCCCACACCTTGCAGCGCGAGCCGACCGTGACGGGCTGCTCCACGTCCCGCGGCTGATAGACCACGGCATCGGCGGACACATCGGTGACGATGGCGTTCAGGACGACCTCCACCCCCTTGCGTTCGAGCGAGGCTTGCGTCTTGGCACCGAGCCGCGGACCGAACGCCCCCAGCACCTGGTCGCTGCCGTCGATGAGGACGACGCGGGCGTCGCGTGGGTCGATGGTGCGGAACTGTCCCGCGAGCGTCGTGCTGGCCAGCTCCCGGATCTGACCGGCCATCTCGACCCCGGTCGGCCCGGCGCCGACGACCACGAACGTCAGGAGGCGCGCCCGTTCGGCCGGGTCGGGTTCCACTTCGGCCATCTCGAACGCCCAGAAGATCCGGGCCCGCAGTTCGAGGGCGTCGTCGATGGTCTTCATGCCGGGCGCGAACGTCTCGAACTCGTCGTGCCCGAAGTAGGACTGCCCCGCCCCCGCGGCGACGATGAGCCGGTCGTAGGAGGTCTGCTTCTCCTCGTCGTGGAAGCGCTGCGTGATGACCTTCGCGGTGGCGTCGATACCGGTGACCAGCCCGGTCTCGACGCGCACGTTGGCCTGCCGCCTGAGGATGTCGCGGGCGACCGGGGCGATGGACCCCTCGGACAAGATGCCGGTGGCGACTTGGTACAGCAGCGGCTGGAACAGGTGGTTGGGGGTTTTGCTGACGAGCGTGATGTCGACGTCGCTGCGCCGGAGCGCTTTGGCGGCGAACAGGCCACCGAATCCGGAACCGATGATGACAACGCGTTCCCTGGCCATGAAGGCCCCTCTCTGCCTGGGACATTCATTCTGCTTGACGGCCTGACCCGAGCCAACCCTCGGTCCAGTCCGCGATTCCCCTGCCAGGCGGTGACGCCTCCTGCCCCCGCCGCGGCTGCCCGACCTCGCGTCCCTGCTTGCCCGCAGCTCGGTTGACCCGGCGCCTGAAGGCAGGTCGGCAGGACAAACAGCCGGGTCAGGCACTATCGCACGAGGGCGTGACACTGTTATAGTGCGCCAGGCGCTTGGTACCAGCCCGACGAGATCCGCGTCGCAGCCAGAGCGCCGCCGCGCCAGGACGAACCCACGATCGTCCCCACCCCCAAACCCCAGCATCGGCCCCCGCGTCCGCAGACGCGGGGGCCGATGTGTGTCCCGGGGAGTCGACGCAGATCAGTCGAGCAGGTCGGCGTACAGCACGCTGGAGAGGTAGCGCTCGCCGAAGGAGGGGATGATCACCACGATGGTCTTGCCCGCGTTCTCCGGACGGGCGGCCAGCTCACCGGCTGCGGCCAGCGCGGCGCCGGAGGAGATGCCCACCAGCAGGCCCTCTTCGCGAGCGGAGCGGCGGGCCCACTCGATGGCCGTCTCGGAGGCGATCGGGAGAACCTCGTCGATCACGGAGCGATCCAGGATCTTCGGGATGAAGTTGGCGCCGATGCCCTGGATCTTGTGCGGGCCGGGCTGGCCGCCGGACAGGATCGGGGATTCGGCGGGCTCCACGGCCACGATCTTCACCTCGGGCTTGCGCTCCTTGAGCACCTGGCCGACGCCGGAGATGGTGCCGCCGGTGCCCACGCCCGCCACGACGATGTCGACGCCGCCGTCGGTGTTCGCCCAGATCTCCTCGGCGGTCGTCTTGCGGTGGATCTCCACGTTGGCCGGGTTCTCGAACTGGCGGGCCAGGATCGCGCCCGGGGTGGCGGCGGCGATCTCCTCAGCCTTGCTCACCGCACCGCGCATGCCCTCAGCGCCCGGGGTCAAGACGAGCTCGGCACCGAACGCGCGCAGCAGAGCGCGACGTTCCTTGGACATGGTCTCCGGCATCGCCAGGATGACCTTGTAACCGCGGGCGGCACCCACGAACGCCAGCGCGATGCCGGTGTTGCCGGACGTGCCCTCGACGATGGTGCCACCCGGCTTCAGCTCACCCGACGCCTCGGCGGCGTCCACGATGGCGACGCCGATGCGGTCCTTGACCGAGTTGGCCGGGTTGTAGAACTCCAGCTTGGCCACGACGTTGGCCGGGGAGTCGCCGTAGAGGCGGTTGATGCGCACCAGCGGGGTGCGTCCGATGAGGGTGGTGGCGTTGTCGAAGATGGCTGCCATGGCGGTGGATTCCTTCTCAATGGTGTGTGGGTTGGTCGTGCTCGAACACAATCCCGACAACACATCCGCGGACGCCCTGAGAGTTCGACGACCGCGGCGCGTTCGGGCTGAACGGGCGGTCAGGCAGGTGTTGTCAGGCCTGGTGGCGACAACACCGACACATCGTCTGGGGGACGGCGCTCATGGCGACGGCACCCGATGCGTTGGTCATGATCCGAAACTAGCACACGCCCCCTAGGGGGTTGCCGTGGAACGACGACCGCCCGCCGCGTCCAGGACGCAGCGGGCGGATCGACGGACACACTCAGTAACCGATGGACGTCAGGTAGGCGCGCGAATCGGCGATGCAGTCGAACGGATCGCGACCGTAGGTGTCGTCCTGCTCGATGAAGAAGAAGTCGGCACCCGCCTTCTCCGCGGCCGGCAGGAGCGCCGGCCAGTTCATGTTGCCCTGGCCGACCTCGGCGAACTGCACGATGTCGTTGAACAGCCGACCGAAGGTCTCCCGGTCGCCAGAGGCCAACGCGTCGATGGCCTCCTGCGGGAGCGGCTTCACGCGGAAGTCCTTGACGTGGATGATCTTGCACACGCCCGTGTACTGCTCGAGCATGTCCAGCGGAGCCATGCCGCCGCGCTGCACCCAGTGCAGGTCGACTTCGAAGCCGACGCTCGGGGCGACCCGGCGGACGAGATCGAAGATCCGCTCGCCGTCGAACTGCGCCAGATCCACATGGTGGTTGTGGTAGCACAGGCTGATGCCCTCGGCGGCCAGCCGCTGAGCGGCCGCCTCGCACTCCGCGGCCCACGACTCGCAGGCCTCCTTGGACGCCATCGCGGCGAGCGGCATCATGCCGATGCGCACGTAGGTGGTGCCCAGGCGACGACAGTCGGAGACGATCTTGTCGAAGTGCTCCTCCAGGTTGTCGCCCGTGGCGGTCGGGCCCGGCTTGAGCGCCACCGACAGCGCGCCGACCTTCATGCCCAGCTCGGAGATGGCCCGCTCCAGGTCGGCGGTGTTCTCCTCCGACATCGGGATCTGGCTCACCTCCACCGCGTTGATGTCCAGATCCTTGATCTTCTTCAGCACCGCGAACATTCCCTGCTCCGCGACCTGGTCCTTCACCATCATCATCATGACGCCGAGTTCGGCCATGGTGGTTCTTCCTTTCCGGTTCGTGTGGTCGCTCAGGAGCGGGTTTCGTAGGTGCCTTCGGCGACGATGCGCTTGTTCAGCTCTTCGAGGTAGGACTCCTCGTCGAAGTTCTCGATCGAGACCTCCTTGCCCAGCCACGCGGACAGGTACATGGCATCCGCGAGCCGGACGCCGTGGATGCCGTCGCCACCAGGGGCCAGGAGCTCCTCGGTGCCGTTGACGGCCGCGGCGTAGTTGCGCAGGACCTCGATGTGCTGCTGGCCCCACACGGAGCCGTAGTCCTTGGTCTCGATGCTCATGAGCTCGTCGCGATCCAGCTCGCCGCGGAACAGCTTGCGCACGGCCTCGACGTCCATGTTCTTCGACATGGTCTGCTCGTCCTCGACCAGGCGGGTGATGGTCACCTTGGAGGACTCGTCGACGACGATCTTGCCCTTGTCGCAGAGGATCTCCAGGCGGTCGGTGCCGACGATGTCGTGGGTGGAGGTCATGAAGGAGCCGGTCGCCCCGTCGCCGAAGTCGACGAGCGCGTTGACCTCGTCCTCGACGACGATGTCGCGCTTGAACCCGAAGGCCAGCTTCGCGAACACCGACTTCGGGACGCCGCACAGCCACTGCCACAGGTCGAGCTGGTGGGGGGCCTGGTTGACCAGGACGCCGCCGCCCTCGCCGCCCCACGTGGCGCGCCAGGAGGACTGGGCGTAGTAGGGCTGCGGACGCCACCAGTTGGTGATGATCCAGGAGGTGTGACGCAGTGCGCCGAGCTCACCGGAGTCCAGCAGGGCCTTGAGGTCCTTGTAGAGCGGGTTGGTGCGCTGGTTGAAGAACACGCCGAACGTGAGCTCGGGGTGCTGGGCGGCCACGTCGATCAGCTCGCGGGCCTGCTTGGTGTAGACGCCGACCGGCTTCTCCACGAGGGTGTGGATGCCGTGCTCGAGCGCGTAGATGCCCATCTCCGGGTGGAGGTAGTGGGGAACCGTCGTCACGACGGCGTCGACGTCACCGGAGTTGATGAGCTCCTGGTAGTCGGTGTAGAACGGCACGCCCAGCTTCTCGGCTGCCGCGCGCTTGCTTTCGTCGATGTCGGCGATCGCGCCGATCGTCATGTTCGGCACCTTGCCCTCGGAGAGGAACGTGGCGTACATGCCGCCCTCGGCGCCCAATCCGATGATGCCCAGACGGACCTGATCCGTTGCCATGGAATGCTCCCTTGCTCGTCCTGGTGGTGCCACTCTAGGAAAGGGGGCGGGGCCAATGACACCAAGTTGCACGATTAAGCGATGGTTGGCTCCTCACTGGGGGCAACACCGTGGCAACATTGCAACATGGTGGACTTCACAGGGGTCGTCGAGGCCGAATCGCGCCGGTTCGTCGCCACATTGGACGGCGTCGACGCCGCCACTCCCGTCCCGACCTGCCCCGGCTGGACGGCCGCAGACCTCGCCTGGCACCTGACCGAGGTCCACGGCTTCTGGGCCCGCATCCTCGCCTCCCGCGCCGTCTCCGACGCAGAGGCCGAGGCGCAGGAGGCGAACGGCCCCACCCGCCCCGCCGACCCTGCCGCGACCCGGCTCCTGTTCGAGCAGGCCACCCGCGCGCTGCTGGACGCGCTCGCCGCACGCGACGACACCGAGGCGGCCTGGTTCTGGCTCCCGACCGCCCGCACCGTCGGCTCGACGCGCCGCATGCAAGCCCACGAAGCCACCATGCACCGGGTGGACGCCGAAGCCGCCGCAGGCGTGGCCTCGGCCCCGATCGACGCCGAGCTCGCCGCCGACGGCATCGGGCACGCCGTCGAGGTGATGTGGGCCTGGTGGGGCACCAACCCGGGCTTCACGTTCACCCCATGCGACGGGGTCGTCGCGCTCACCGCGACCGACCTGGACCGCACGTGGCTGCTGCAGCCGGGACGCTGGCGAGGCGTCGGCGCGTCCGGCACTTCCTACGACGTGCCCGGCGTCCGGACGGTGGCCGCGGGCGAGCCCGTCGCCCGGGTCGAGGCACACGCCGAGACGCTGATGCGCTGGCTGTGGGGACGCGGGCCCGAGCCGACGGCGTCCGGGGACGGCGCAGCCCTGGCCGCGCTGCGCGAGGCGCGCGACCAGGGCATGCAATAGGCCGGGCGGTTCAGTCGAGGGTGGCAGCCCCCGCGCCCGCGCTCCCGGCCAGAGCGGACGACTGATAGGTCTGCTTCAGCATCCGCAGCGACTTCACGGCCTCGGCGGGGCCGATCCAGAACGGCTCCGGATCGTCGACGGCGGCATAGAAGTCGCGGATCAGCAGTTCGTGAGAGACCCCCCAGTAGGCCCGCCCGCCGGAGGCGGCCCGGCGCTCGTCCACGTGATCGACGCGGCCGTCCTTCCAGGTGACGGTCAGGCCGTCACGCAACGTCACGTATGCGTTCTCGCAGTCCAGTTCGAGCTCGACCGGCCGGTTCTGCGGCGCCGTCAGCGTCGCGTAGAAGGTGGTCTCGACGCCGCTGGCGTGCGTGAACAGGATCTCCGCGGTGTCCTCGACCTCGGTGACGTCGCCGAACTTGTGGGCCGCGACCCGGCCCTCCACATCGGTGACCTCGCCCAGCATCCACTGCACCAGATCGAGGGTGTGGATCGCCTGGTTGATGAGCAGCCCGCCCCCCGAGTGTTCCTGGCTGGCCCGCCACGGCTTGGCGCGGTAGTAGTCGGCGGTCCGCGTCCAGACCACGGAGGCGTAAGCGCCCCGGATCGCTCCCAGTTCGCCCGAGTCGAGCAGGCGGCGCAGCTCGACCGAGCTGACGTTGTAGCGGTTCTGGAAGCAGATGCCGACCTTCACCCCGGCGGGCAGGTCGGCGTCGAGGAGGCGCTGCGCATCGTCGAGGTGCGCGGCCAACGGCTTCTCCTGGATCACGTGGACGCCCAGATGCGCTGCCTCCAACGTCGCGCTGATGTGCTGGTCGTGCGGGGTGGTGATGTGCACCACGTCGGGAGCGACGGCTGCCACCAGTTCGGTGACGGTGGCGAACGCGGGCACCCCCAACTCGGCGGTGGCCGCGGCACGACGGTCCGGGTCGGTGTCGACGACCCCGACGAGGTCGACCCCCTCGATGGCATGGATGGCTTCCCGGTGGACGGTGGCGACATCGCCCCAGCCCACGATCGCTGCCCGCTTCACTGACATGTCGGCTCCTGCTCCTGATTCATGCCCGCGTGCGGGCTTCGATGACCGCGGCCCGGTGCAGCGTCTGCGACCCGGGTTGCACGAGTCACTCTAGGCGCGATTGCTCTGTTGCCAGCCTCCGCTTGCGGTGGTTGCCATCGGTGAACCGCCAGGCGGCGACGAGACTGCCCAGGGTCAGCACCACCAATCCCAGGTTGCGGGCCGTCAGCACCAGCAGCGCCGCGTCGGTGGTGGAACGTTGCTCCAGCAAGGACGTGTACGCGACGGGATAGATGATCGTCGTCAGAACGCACAGCACGGCCAGCAGCCCCGCGGTGGCCAGCGCGAGCCCCCACGGCGGCGCCTGCGGGCCTCCCGCGGCGGCCTGCCCCAGGAGCACCGCGACGAAGGGGGCCAACCACAGGAGGTACTGGGGGCTGAGAGCCGGCGATGTCACCACGAAGGCACCCACCAGGCTGAGCGCCAGCCAGGCCACAGGCCGCGTCGGCGTCCCCTTCAGGACCCAGCGCACCACCACGGCCACGCACACCAGCGCCGCCGCGACCTGGGCAACGCGGGTGGCGTCCAGGGCCTCCTGAACGCCCGGTCCACCGACCTCGTAGGCGTGGAAGCTGCTGTAGTAGACGTGCGTGCCCAACCCTCGCCCCCAGTCCCACATGGGACCCAGCGCGGCGACGGCCTCGATCTGCAGGCCACGCTCGCCCTGGTAGGTCAGCGGGGAGAACAACCGCTCCCACCCGCCGGCCGCGACGCTGGCCAGCGCGAGCAGCATCCCGGACACCCCCAGCGCGAGGAACCCTCGCACCCGGGACCGACCCGCCAGCAGGAGGGGCGCGAGGATCAGCGGCCACACCTTCCACGCGGTCCCCAGCGCGATCGCGACGCCCGCGCGTCCGCCTCGGCGACGCACCAGCAGCAACACGGCGGCCCCGGCGGCGACCGCGGGCAGCATGTCCAGGCGCAGCAGCGGCAACCCGCCCAGCGCCGCGGTGAAGGCGACCCAGGCAAGCACGCCGGCCGGTCCGCCGTTGCGGGCCAGCAGGAAGGCGAACCAGGCGTCGGCCACGATCGTGATCGCGATGATGACGTTGCGGTAGGAGGTCGGGTCGTCGGCGCCCAGGAGGTACGGCGCCAGAAGCAACCAGGCCGCCGGGGTGGGGTACTCGGGCATGGCCTGCGCCAGCACGGCGACGGCAGAGGAGCCTGGGGAGGCCGCTAGCGTCGCCACCGCCTCGCGCGCCTCAAGGAAGTAGTAGTAGGTGTCGCTGTACTCGCCGGTCCGGAACACCCACCACCAGCACGACAGCGCCTTGGCGCCCAGCCACGCGACCGCCACGAGCACCACCGCGCCCAGGCTCCACCCGAGGCGTCCAGCGGGGGGCGTCCGGTCTCGTCGCGGGTCCGCCTCGCGCCGGGCATCCGCCGGGGACACGGCCCGCCGGGGCCCGACCTGGCGGCCCGCCGCAGCGACGGCTCCTGCCCGGACACCGGGCCTCGCCCCGTCCGACTGACCTGCGACTTCGGCCCGCGGTGATGACGACACGCCCCCATCATCCCAGACCCCGCCCCGCCGAGGACTGGCGCTCCGCCCGCCGAGGGCTGGGGCCCCACCCGCCGAGGACTGAGGATCCTGCCACCCAGGACTCAGAACCGGTGCGTCCCAGCGCCCGGCGTCCGCGAGGCACCGGTAGCCGTTGGTTGTGGCGGCAACTAGCCTTGGTCCCCAGGACGCGCTGCCGCAGCCGGGCGAAAGGGCTACAACGATGACGGATTTCGTCGAAGACGCAAAGATCTGGCCGACCCTTCGGGATGAGGCCCAACGCGACGCCGAGCGCGAACCCTGCCTGGCCGGCTTCCTGTACGAGTCGGTGCTGCGCCACCCGACGTTGATGGACGCCCTGGGTGGGCTGCTCTCCCACAAGCTGGCCAGCGAGACCATGTCGTCGATGACCCTGCTGTCGTTGGCGCAGGAAGCCTTCACGAACGAGCCGCAGGTCGAGTGCTCGGTGATCGCCGACCTGCAGGCGATCATCCACCGCGACCCGGCGACGCGCGGCTACTCCCAGCCGTTGCTGTACTCGAAGGGGTTCCACGCGGTGCAGTCCTACCGGATCGCCCACCATTTCTGGATCACCGAACGGCACGCGTTGGCGCTGTTCCTCCAAAGCCGCATCTCCGAGGTGTTCGCCGTCGACATCCATCCCGGGGCTCGCATCGGGCGGGGCATCATGTTCGACCACGCCACCTCGGTCGTCATCGGCGAGACGGCGGTCGTCGAGGACGACTTCTCCATGCTCCACGAGGTCACGCTGGGCGGCACGGGCAAGGTCGGTGGCGACCGGCATCCCAAGGTCAAGCGCGGCGTCATGATCGGGGCAGGGGCGAAGGTGCTGGGCAACATCACCGTGGGTGAGGGCGCCAAGATCGGGGCCGGGTCCGTCGTCTTGGAGGACGTCCCCGCGCATGCGACGGTCGCGGGCGTGCCGGCCAAGCTGGTGTCGTTCCCGGCCGAGTCCTTCCCTGCCTTGGAGATGGATCAGCGCTTCGAGTGTGACGAAGCCCTGGAGGCCGCCGCCTTGCGGATCACCGAGCAGAACCTGGGCTGATCGGGCGTGTTCACTGCCGCGGACGCGGGCGCCGTTGTCCTCCGTGTACGCGCACCCGGGCCCCCTCGGCTCCTCGGACACGGGACGCGTCCCGGCCCGAAGTCCTCGGCGGGGTGGGCCTCAGTCCTCGGCGGGGTGGGCCTCAGTCCTCGGCGGGGTGGGCCTCAGTCCTCGGCGGGGTGGGCCTCAGTCCTCGGCCGGCGCAGGAGGGTTCGGGCGTGAGCGCGCGGGTAGCCTACGGGCGTGCCGATCCCCGATCCTCGCCCCGCCGACGTCGCCGCATTGGCTGACGTTCTCTCCGGACGTCGCTGGGTGGCGCTGACCGGCGCCGGCATCTCGACGGACTCCGGCATCCCCGACTACCGCGGTCCGGACGCCCGACCGACCAACCCGATCACCTACGGCGACTTCGTCAGACGCCCCGAGGCGCGCCGCCGTTACTGGTTTCGCTCGATGATGGGGTTTCGGAGCTTCGGCGTCGCCCAACCCAACGCCGGGCATCGGGCACTGGCTCAGCTCGGTGCACCGATCATCACCCAGAACGTGGACGCGCTGCACGAGCGCGCGGGCAGCCGGGAGGTGATCGACCTGCACGGGCTGATCGACCGGGTGATCTGTCTGGCCTGCGGCGACCTGTCCACCCGCACCGATCTGCAGATCCGCCTCGAGGATGCCAACCCGGGCATCACCGGCACCATCCCCGCCGGTGCCGCCGAACTCCGTCCGGACGGGGACGCCGACATCGCCGACCCCGACGACTTCGTGGTTCCCGCCTGCCGGGTGTGTGGCGGCGTCCTGAAGCCCGACGTGGTCTTCTTCGGGGAGTCCGTGCCGAAGCCTCGCGTGGAGGCCTCCTTCGCGCTCGTCGACGCGGCGCAGGCCCTGCTGGTGGCGGGCTCCTCGCTCACGGTGATGTCGGGCCTGCGGTTCGCCCGGCATGCCGCCAAAGCAGGCGTCCCCCTCCTGATCGTCAACCACGGCGCCACGCGCGCGGACGATCTGGCCACGGTCAGGGTGGATGCCGGCACCTCCACCACGCTGGTTGCCCTCGCGGATTCCCTGTCCCCCGCCGCGCACTGAACGGTGCACGCTCGTCGGGACGGTCACGCTGGGCGGTGAGCCGCGGACCAGGCGTCCCTCGGGTCGCAGTGCCACGACGCGATCCTCCGCGCTGGCGTCATCTCCGGTCGGCGCCCTCGGGGTGAGTGCACCCGAGTTCTCCGTTCTCCTGACAGGCTGACGATTTGCATGATTGTATGACAATCACCACATCGTCTGACATCAAGGGAGAGGGACGACGCTCATGTCCACCATGGAACCGGCCGATCGGCGCGCCGACGGCCCGGCGGTCGATCCGCACGACGAGAACCACCACGAGGAGCACTACCGCAGCGAGCACCCCGACCGGTTCGCCGCCTACCTCAAACGCAGGATGATCGTCTTCGCGGTCGCCTACGTGGGCTACGTGTGCGCCTACCTGGTACGGAACAACTTCAAGCTGACCAGCAAGCTCCTGCGCGATCAGAACGGCTGGGACAACGTCCAGATCGGTCTGATCCTCACCGCCTTCACGCTCACCTACGGGTTCGCGAAGTTCTTCATGGGCATGGTCGCGGACCGGCTCTCCCTACGACGCGTGTTCGCCGGGGCCCTGGCGATCAGCGCGGTCATCTGCATCGCCCTCGGCTTCGTGCACGTCTTCTGGGTGCTGTTCGCCTTGATGCTGCTGCTGGGCACCGTCCAGGGAGCGCTCGCCCCCGGCTCCATGGCGATGATCGCGAACTGGTACCCGAACAAGACGCGCGGCTCCGGCATCGCTATCTGGAACACCTCGCAGAACCTGGGCGGTGCGGGGCTGCCCATCATCATCTCCGGCCTCCTCGGCGTGGCCGGCCCGAGCAACGTCGCGTACGCGTTCTGGGTGCCCGGCGTCGTCGTGCTCGCCTTCAGCTTCGTCGCCTGGAAGTTCGGCGGGGACACCCCGCAGAGCGAAGGACTGGACAGCCTGCGCACCATGTACGGCAAGGGCGGGGAGCCCCAGGTCGAGGATGACCTGACGGACTCCTACTGGACGACTCTGCGCCGGCACATTTTCACCAGCCCGGTCATCCTCACCGTCGCCTTGGTGAACGCGATCCTCTACTTCCTGCGCTTCGGCATCCTCAACTGGATGCCGATCTTCCTCGGCGACGAGATGGGCTTCAACGAGACCCAGTACACGATGGCCTTCTCAGTGCTGGAGTGGGTCGCGATCCCCGGCTGCTTCTTCTTCGCCTGGGTCGCGGTGAAGCTGCCCAACAAGCAGTCCCTGGTAGGAGCTGCCGGGCTCGTTCTGCTGGCCGGCTTGATCTGGGTCTACATGGGCACCCGTGACTACACCGTCTTGCTGATCGTCTCGGGGCTGATGGGCACCTTCATCTACGGGCCGCAGCTCATCATCAACATCCTCACCCTGAACGTGGTGCCGTTGCGGACGGCCGGGGTCGCGGTCGGGTTCGTGGGGTTGTTCGGCTACATCGTCGGGGAGATGGCCGCCAACCTGGTCATGCCGATCCTCGCCGACGTGCTCGACTGGGGCGCCTCGTTCACGCTGCTCAGCGCGTTCGGGCTCATCGGGGCAGTCCTCTACCTGTCCCTGCGCAAGCGGGAGCAGAAGATCGTCCAGGCCTGACGCGTCCCCGTCGCCGAGAGTCCTCGACGCCCGCACCTCAGTCCTCGGCCACCACACCCTCAGTCCTCGGCCACCGCAGCCTCAGTCCTCGGCGCTTGCAGCCTCAGCCCTCGGCGAGGACTCGGGCTCCGCCCGCCGAGGACTGAGGGCTGAGGCGCCGAGGACTGAGGGTTTGGGTAGCGAGGACTGAGGTTGCGGCGCCGAGGACTGGGGGACGTGGAGCGGGACGCGCGGGGCGGTCATCGGGACGGGACCACGCGACGCTCGACGCGCCGCAGCTCCCAATAGACCAGCGCGGCCAGCAGCGCGATGCCGCCCAGGACGGCGAAGGCGCCACCCCAGCCGAGCCGTTCCGCGAGCGTGGGCATGCCCAGGTTGGCCACGACCTCACCGACGAGGTACCCGCCCAACCCCACGAAACCGACGGCCACGCCCATCGCGCGCGGGGAGATGAAGTTCAGGGTCAGGATGTTGATGACGACCTGAGGCCCGTACGTCAGAGCCCCGAGCAGCGCCGCCACGGTCAGCACCTCGCCCAGGTTCCCGGCGGTCGCGTAGACCATCAACCCCACCGCCAGCACCACGAGCCCGGCGGCTCCGGCCGTCGCCATCCGGTTCGGCCAGCGGTGCGCCACCAACGCGAACGCGAGGGCCCCGGGCACCGCCGCCCACTCGTAAGTGGCCATCACCCAGGCGGCGTGGGTCACGCTGAATCCCAGCTCCCCGATCGTGTAGAGCGGGATCCAGTTGAGGACGCCGAAGCGCAGCAGGTACAACAAGGCGTTGAGCCCGGCCAGCGCCCACAGGGGTCGGTTCCCCAGCACGTGGAGCCGCACCAGCCGCCAGTAGGGCGCGTCGGTTGAGCCGCGCACCTCCGGGAGGGCATCCGCTCCATAGCGTTCCGGCAAGGTGGCATACCCCTCGCGCCACGGCCGGTCGCCGCCCCGGCGCAGCACCCACACCCCGGCGGCCAGGGCGAACACACCGGGCACCCAGTAGGCCAGCGACCAGTGCTGGACTCCGGCGATCAGCATCGCCCCGCTGGCCAGCAGCGGTAGCAGTGCCGCGCCGACGTTCTGGGAGGTGTTCCACACGGCAACGCGGGCGCTCCGCTGCCATGGCGGATACCAGGCCCCCAGCGTCGCCAGGGACGCCGGTGCGCACACTCCCTGGGCCAGCCCGATGACCGCCATGGCGGCCGTCATGGCGAACACGTCGGGGATGAACCCCATCGCGAGGCACACCACGGCGGACGCGATCAGCGCCAGGCCGTAGCCGACGCGGAGACTGCTGCGGTCCACGACGACGCCCATGACGAGCTTGGCCAACCCGTAGGTGACGGTGAAACCGGTGAGGACCACGCCGACGTCGAGCGGCGTCCAGCCCTCCTCGAGGACGAGCAGGCCACTGGCGACGGCGGTGTTGTTGCGGACGAAATAGCACGCGACGTACCCGACGAACGTCAGCCAGAAGACCTCGGTGCGTCGACGTTCGTAGGACGCGGGAGAGGCGAGCGCGCGCGGCGCGAAGTCGTCGTGCACTGCGTGAGCCTCCGTCCCCCGATCCCAGGCCCGCCTCCGCGCCGCTAAAATCCCTGGTACCGCGCCACATTGCCCGCATCGGAGGACGCCATGAGTGTAGCCAGTCCGCTGGTCGCCGACCTGGCCAAACACCTGCGCTCGCGCATCCTGGCCGGGGAGTATGCGCCGGAGGCGAAGGTCACCGAGTCCGGACTGGCGGCCGAGTACGGGGTGGCCCGCCCGACGGTGCGGTCAGCGATCGAGTTGCTGGCGGGCGAGGGATTGTTGGTGCGTTCCCCGTTCGCGGCGGTGCGGGTGCCTGCGATTCCGTTGTCGGAGCGTGACGAGCTTGTCACGGTGCTGCGGTTCACCGAGGATCTGGCGCTCGACCGCATCCGCAGCCAGCAGCCGGACGTGCGCGAGTTGCGCCAGGCGGCCTCAGGCAGCCTTCACGGGATGCTCGCCACGCTGGTCCGGGTGAGCGGGTCGCCTCGACTGGAGCCGATCCACCGGCGCACGACGTTCGAACTCATGCTGCTGACTCAGCAGCACCCTGGCGAACTCGCCTCCCCTGACGATGCCGCCGCCCATGCGACGATGCGGTCGTTCGCGGACGCCGTCGCCACGGAGCGGTTCCCCGAGGCCAGCGCCTTGCTCGAGCAGTTGCAGGATCTGCGCGATGGGGGCGTCCGGGCCGGGGGGCGCGCCGCGTCCTCCCGCTCTCGGCGCTGAGTCGTCCCCGCACTGCAGGACGGCGGCGTCAGGGCAGGAAAGTGGCGGGCCGTCCGTCTCTGATTGGGGCGATCAGAGGGGGTGTGTGACGAATGGCCCGCCGTGACTTCAACGTTGCCTCATCCCCGGTCAAAGCGATAGCCCTCGAGGCGAAGACGGCACCTAAGTACGAGGGGGGACCTCGGCCGAAAGTACGAATCCGAACGGTGTAATCCGGCGATCGACGGCAGCCGCGTCCTGGGGCCGCACCAGCGCCCACGGAAAGATATTTGCAGTCCTGCAAACTTGCAGTACTGTTGCGAAGCACCAGGCGTTCGGCGGGTGCGCAGCACGCAGGGAGTACGCATGACAGCAGTCGCCACCCAGGCCGGTTCGGGAGTTGAATCGGACGGGGAACGTTCGGCGGCCTCGGCCCCGTTGATGGATCACCGGCAGATCATGCTGGTCATCTACGGGCTGATGGCCGCGATGTTCCTCAGTTCCATGGAGCAGACCGTGTTCGGCACGGCCATCCGCACCATCGGCGACGACCTCCACGGCCTCGACCAGCAGGCGTGGGTCACCACCGCCTACCTGATCACCTCGACGGTCACCACCCCGCTGTACGGCAAGCTGTCCGACCTGTTCGGACGCCGTCCGCTCATCATCCTCAGCATCTCGATCTTCATCGCCGGGTCGGTGCTGTCCAGCTTCTCCACGTCCATGCTGATGCTCGCCGGGTTCCGCGCGGTGCAGGGCATCGGCGCGGGCGGCCTGATGTCGCTCCCGCTGGCGATCATGGGCGACATCCTCGCCCCGCGCGAGCGCGCCAAGTACCAGGGGTTCTTCCTCGCGATCTTCGGCGTCGCCGCGGTCGTCGGACCGCTGGTCGGCGGCGTGTTCGCGAGCGCCCCCAGCATCCTCGGCATCGACGGCTGGCGGTGGGTGTTCCTGATCAACATCCCGATCGGAGCCCTCGCCCTGGGCGCCGTCATGGCGTTCCTCCACATCCCCCACTTCGCCCAGGGGCGCGCCCGGATCGACTGGTGGGGCGCCACGCTGGCAACCACCTCGCTCGTGCCGCTGCTGCTGGTCGCCGAGCAGGGCCGCGAATGGGGTTGGACGTCCCCGCTGTCGCTGGCCTGCTACGGCGTCGGCGCCGCCTCCCTGGTCGGGTTCATCCTCGTCGAGCGGGCGCTGGGGCCGGACGCGATCCTGCCGCTGCGGCTGTTCAACCAGAAGTTCTCCCTGGCCGTCGTGCTGAGCGTCCTGGTGGGGTTCGGCATGTTCGGCGCCATGATGACGATCCCGCTGTACCTGCAGATCGTGCTCGGCTTCAACCCGACGCAGTCCGGTTTCGGGAGCCTGCCGATGATGCTCGGCGTCATGATCGCGTCGGTCGTCACCGGTCAGGTGGTGGCCCGCACCGGCAAGTACGGGGTCTTCCCCATTTCCGGATCGGCGACGACCGCGGCCGGGTTCGGCATCCTCACCTTCATGACGCCGGAGCGCGGCTATCCGTTCCTGGCGCTCGCCATGGCCGTCATCGGGTTGGGGCTCGGCCAGCTCATGCAGACGCTGACCTTGGCCGCACAAGCGGCGACTCCCGCCCAGGACATGGGGGTGGCGTCCAGTTCGGCGACGTTCTTCCGGCAGATCGGCGGGACGCTCGGCACCGCGATCATGCTGTCGATGCTGTTCGGCTCCCTGCCCGGCAACGTGACGCTGGCCATGTCGGACGTCGACAAGGCGACCGTGACCTTGGATGCGGCCCTCGATCCCGCCGTCGCCAGCGCCCCGCAGAACCAGGGCGTCATGGACGCCATGTGGACGCCGATCACCGACAAAATCAAGTCCGAGGTCGACACCAAGATGGCCGATGCCACCCAGCAGGTGAAGGACCAGGTGGACGCCAAGGTGCGCGAGGAGGTCTCCAAGGCCGCCCACGAGGCCGCCGCCACGGGCGCGGGCCAGCTCGCCGACGGCGCCGGACAGCTCACCTCCGGCCTGGGGAAGCTCAGCACCGGGACGGGCGCGTTCGTCGACGGCGTCGGCCAGATCGGGACGGGGGCCTCCGGGCTCGCCACGGGTACCTCGAAGCTCGCCTCGGCGTCCGGCCAGCTCGCCGACGGCGCCGGGCAGCTCAGCTCCGGGCTGAAGAAGCTCAGTGGCGCCACCCAGACGGCGGCGGGCACCGCCAAGGACGCCACGACCGAGTTCGCCACGCTGCAGCAGGCGATGACGACCCTGGCCACCGACCAGAAGACGTGTGCCGCCGACACGGCCGCCGCCGGCGAGGGCGCCGCAACTCCCGCGGCCTGCGCTCAGCTGACGTCGGACCAAAGCGCGGTCAGCGCGGCGATGAAGGCGCTGGGCACCAGCGTCTACACCACGAGCGGCTACCTGAACGGCTCGGGCGAGCAGACGGGGATCGCGTCCGGGATGACGCAGCTCAGCGGCGGCGCCGATCAACTCGCCGCGGGCACCACCCAGGTGAGCGCGGGCATGGGGCAGGTCGCCGACGGGGCGGGCAAGCTCGCCACCGGCGCCACCACGGCCGCCGAGAAGGGCAGCGCGCTGACCACGGGCGTCGAGGGGGCGGCCTCCGGCAGCGCCAAGCTCGGAGAGGGTGCCACGCAGCTCTCCCAGGTGGAGCAGACCATCAACGACAAGGTCGCCGAACTGATCCCCGAGGCCGAGCAGAAGGCCCTGGAGACGGTCGCCAGCGAGCAACACCTGAGCGTCCGTGACGGCCAACTCGCCGTTGACTACGCTGACCCCGTACAGCGGCGCGCCATCGTCGACCAGTTGGTGCCGACGCTGATCGATCAGGTCAAGAACGGCACCAGTGACACGCAGATGAACGTGAGCACGAGCGATACCTCGTTCCTCAACGGGGCGGACGCCCGGCTGACGGCCCCGTTCATGACCGGGTTCAACACCTCGGTGGTGACGATCTACTGGGTGGGCTTCGGCGTCATGCTGGCGGCGTTCGCGATCACCTTGTTCTACCGGGTGCCGCCGCTGCGCACGCGGTCGGCGCTGGAGGAGAAGAACGAGCTGGCGCTGGCCGAACAGGAGGGCGCGGAGGTATGAGCGCCTCAAGTAAGGAAGGGATGAGGGCATGAGTGGGGAGTCGCTCCGCGAGCGCAAGAAGCGAGCAACCCGCAACGCGATCCACGAGGTCGCGCTGCGGTTGATCGGCGAGCGCGGGGCGGCCGGGGTGACCGTGGAGGAGATCTGCGAGGAGGTCGGCGTCGCGCCGCGCACCTTCTTCAACTACTACCCCACCAAGCTGGACGCGGCCTTCGACATGCCCCAGACCGAGCTCGCCCCCGAGCGCGCCCAGGCGTTCCTGGACGCCGACGGCGACCTGCTCACCGACGCCCTCGCCCTGGTGGCGTCCAGCACCGAGTTGCCGGGCGACTTCCTGCGCATCAAGGAACTGCTACATGACCACCCGGACCTGGCGTTCAACTTCTGGAAGCAGCTCATCGGACGCCTCAAGCCGGTGCACGCCCTGATGCGCCAACGCACCGGCGACCCGGCCACCACCCGGCTCACGTTCGGGCTGATGGTGCTGGCCGCCCTGAGTTCGATGGTGCGTCCCGGCGACCACGCCGACCCCGACGGCTCCCTGGATCGGCTCCTGGCCGAAGTCGCCGCGATGCAGGAACTGCTGGGCGGCATCGACCTCCCCGGGCCACCACCTTCTGAGGGCCGGTCGCGCGACGAAGCCTGACGCCGCCGCGGGGTCCCCGGGCCGGTGATCCCCGAGACGACGGGATGGCGCCCTCGGGGCTCCGCGACGCAGCGCCGTGTCGAGGCCGGATCAAGACGCCCCTAAGCTGCGGGGGTGGTGTGGTTGCGCAGTGTCGACGCGTCCATGGACGCGGCCGTCGTGGCGGCGATCGACGACCGGCTCGGCGGGGTCGCGGCCGAGCACGGCGTCCGGATTCCGTGGGCGATCGAGTCCGGGTCGCGCGCGTGGGGGTTCCCCTCTCCCGACAGCGACTACGACTGCCGGTTCTTCTACGTCCGCAGCGCGGAGGACTACCTGTCGCCGTGGCGCCCGCGCGACGTGATCGAGACGCCCCTGGACGCCGTCTTCGACGTGAACGGCTGGGACCTCATCAAGGCCGTCCGGCTGGCCGTCCGCGGCAATGCGACCGTCGGCGAATGGCTGCGGTCCCCGCTGGTCTACGGCGGCGACAAGGCGTTCCGGGATGAACTCCTCGCCCTGGTGGACGCCGTCACCACCCGCCCCCGGCTCCGGCGGCATTACCTCTACCTCGGACGGCGCCAGCGCGCCCTGGCCGGGCTGGAGGGTGAGCAGGTGCGCCTCAAGCGGCTGTTCTACGCGGTGCGTCCCGCCGCCGCCCTGCACTGGCTCGACACCCACCCGCACGGCACCCCGCCCATGCGGCTGCAGGAACTCCTGGCAGAGATCGACGTCCCGCCCACGCTGCGCGCCACCGTGGCCGACCTGGTCGCGGTGAAGTCGGTCACCCGGGAACTCGGGCAGGGCACGGTTCCGCGCGGCATCGCCGACTACGTCGCCGCCCACCTGGATCAGCCGGTCCCCGTCGACGTCCCGCTCGCGCCGGACGCCCACGCGCGCGCCACCGACACCTTCCGCTCACTGGTGGCCCGCTTCGCCCCGTAGACGTACGGCACCGCGTGCCTACGCATAACGGCCACGAGAACCCTGCCCACCCGTGCCGGGATGAAGTCCAGCGTTCCGCGGGCGCGCGTGTTCAGGACACGCGCCCGTAACACCCGCCTCCTCAGATGAGCGCATCGGTGAGGTGGTTGGGGGTCCCGAAGCGGTGCGCGGTGATCGAGACGGCCTGCTCGCGCAGGAACGGCAGGATCTCCAGGCGTCCGGACTCGGTGACCTCGCCCGCGTAGACGGCCAGGTCGGGGCGTCCCTGGGTCGCCTCAGCCACCGTGGTCGCCGACCCGCCGATCAGGCGGACCCTTCCGGCGCCGTGGCGCACCACCCGGGCACCCCAGGCGGCCTCGTCCTCGACGACGACCTCCTGCGCACAGCCGCGGAGGGCGGCCTCCACCGCGGGCGGCAGGTCACGACCCGACGACGCGACGATCGCGGTGTCTGTCAGCGCGCCCGCTGCGACGACGCGCACCAGGTCGGCGACCGGGGCCGCGGCGTCCAGGCGCACCAGGACCGGCCGGTCCAGCGGCAGGTAGCGAAACACGTTGCGTTCGACCGGAAGCTGGGACACGTCCTCGGCGACGCCGAACTGCAGCCGCCACGCCTCACCGTCGCTGCGGGCCGCCCGCTCGACGCGCGCCGCCTCCTGCTGCGTCAGATCCTTCCGTGCCGCCGCGACCAGCGCGCTGACGGCCGGGGTGGTCACGGCGGTCGAGGCCGTCGCCTCCCGGCTGCGCCACGAACCCAGGCCGACGAGGTAGTTGGGTCCGCCGGCCTTGGCTCCCGCACCCACCGCGGACCGCTTCCAGCCGCCGAAAGGCTGCCGCTGCACGATCGCCCCGGTGATCCCCCGGTTGACGTACAGGTTGCCCGCGGCGATCGTGCCCAGCCACTCCCCGATCTCGGCGGCGTCCAGCGAATGCAGCCCTGAGGTCAGGCCGTAGTCGACGTCGTTGACGAGCGCGATGGCCTCGGTGAGCGTCGCCGCCGTCATGATCCCGAGGATCGGGCCAAAGTACTCGGTGCGGTGGTAGGCCGACCCGCGCTGGACGCCGCCGCGTACGCCGGGGCTCCACAGCCGTCCGCTGTCGTCGAGGGCGCGCGGCTCGATCAGCCACCGCTCCCCCGCCCCCAGCGTCGTCAGGCCGTCCCGCAGCTTGCCGGACGCCGGTTCGATGATCGGACCCATCTGGGTCGCCGCCTCGGTCGGATACCCGACGGTCAGCGAGGACACCGCGTCCAGCAATTGGGTGCGGAACCGCCGCGAGGTCGCCACGGAGCCGACCAGCACCACCAGGGAGGCCGCCGAGCACTTCTGACCCGCATGCCCGAAAGCGGACGCCACCACGTCTTTGACGGCCAGATCCAGGTCGGCGGACGGCGTGACGATGATCGCGTTCTTGCCGCTGGTCTCCGCGAGCAGCGGCAGGTCGGTCCGGAAGGAGCGGAACAGCTCCGCCGTCTCGAAGGCGCCGGTCAGGATCACCCGGTCCAGGCGCGGATCGCCGACCAGGGTCGCGCCCAGTTCGTCCTCGCCCACCTGGATCAGCCGCAGCACCTCGCGTGGCACCCCGGCCTCCCACAGGCATTCGGCGATCACCGCGCCGCACCGCTCGGTGAGGGCGGCAGGCTTCAGCAGGACGGCCGACCCGGCGGCGAGCGCCGCGAGCGCCCCTCCGGCGGGGATCGCGACCGGGAAGTTCCACGGCGGCGTCACCAGTGCCAGCGCCGAGGGCACGAACGTCGCCCCGTCGACGGAGTCGAGCCGCAGCGCCTGTTCGGCGTAGTAGTGCGCGAAGTCGATGGCTTCGGACACCTCAGGGTCGGCCTGGTCGATCGTCTTGCCCGCCTCGGAGGCCATCACCTCCAGGAAGTCGGCCCGACGGCTCTCCAGAACCTCGCCCGCCCGGTGCAGGATCGCGGCGCGTTCTTCGGCGGGACGCGTCCCCCAGGCCTGGCCTGCGGAGCGCGCATCCTCCAACACGGCGTCGAGCGCGTCCGGCGTCGCCAGCCGCGCGGCGGCGATGGTGTCGACGCCCAGCCGGGAGTCCCGGGCCCGCGCCAGCGCCGCGGCGGCGGCGTCCCGGTTGGCGGCCACCGACGGGTCCGTGTCCGGGGTGTTGCGGAACGCGCCGAGCCCGCTCGGCGGGACGGCGGCATACCGGTCGGCCACCTTGTGCGTCGGGGGCACCAGCCCGTCGAGACCGGCGACGGCCGCCCGGAACCGGCCGACCTCCCGGGCGAACAGTTCCTCGTTGGCGGCCAGTTCGAAGACGGCCGACATGAAGTTCTCGCTGGAGGCTCCCTCCTCCAGCCGTCGGATCAGGTAGGCGATGGCCACGTCGAACTCCGCGGGGGCGACGACGGGGGTGTACAGCAGCAGCCCGCCGACCTCGCGGCGCACCGCCTCTGCTTGGCCCTGCGCCATCCCCAGCAGCATCTCGTACTCGATGCCCGACCGGACGCCGCGGCGTCCAGCCAGCAGCCACGAGTAGGCGACATCGAACAGGTTGTGCCCGGCGACGCCGACCCGGACGTTCGCGATCCGGTCCGGATGCAGTGCGTACTCCAACACCCGCTTGTAGTTGGTGTCGGACTCCCGTTTGGTGCCCCAGGTGGCCAGCGGCCAGCCGTGGAGGGACGCCTCGACCTGCTCCATCGGCAGGTTCGCCCCTTTCACGACCCGGACCTTGATCGCCGCTCCGCCCCGCGCCCGCCGCGCCGCGCTCCACTCCTGCAGCCGGATCATCGCCGCCAGGGCGTCCGGCAGGTAGGCCTGCAGCACGATCCCCGCCTCCAGATCGAGGAACTCGGGCCGGTCGAGGATCCGGGTGAAGACCGCGATGGTGAGGTCGAGGTCCTTGTACTCCTCCATGTCGAGGTTGATGAACTTGGGCCTCGGGAAGGATGCGGCGCGCTCGAACAGCGGCGTCAACTGCTCCACGATGTCGTCGACGGCGGCGTCGAACGCCCACGGGTTGTGCGGGGCCACCGTCGAGGACACCTTGATCGACACGTACTCGACGTCGTCGCGGGCCAGCAGCCGGTGCGTCCCGTCCAGCCGGCGCTTCGCCTCGGCGCGGCCGAGCACCGCCTCCCCGAGCAGGTTCATGTTCAGCCGGACGCCGTCGGTGCGGATCTTCGCGATCGCCGGGCCGAGCCGGGCGTCCGTGGCGTCGATGATGAGGTGGCTGACCATGTCGCGCAGGACGCGGCGGGCGGTGGGGACGACGATCCCGGGCAGCACCGGCGCGACCGCGCCGCCGAGGGCGACGGCCGCGCGCAGCGGCGCGGGCAGGAAGCCCGGCACCTGCGGCGCCAGT
>NZ_DAIOIA010000026.1:28544-29830 GCF_036744435.1 Propioniciclava sp.
GCTTGTGGGCGGCCACGGAGGTGTCCTCGGGGCGCACCACGCCGTCGACGAATCCGACGGTGAAGTCCAGGCCGCCGGCGTCCTTCAGGACGCCCGCGAGGCGCTGGCCCGACGGGTCGGCGGGCAGCGACTCGGCCTCGGACAGCCAGCGGCGCACCAACGCGATGGCCTCCTCCACCAAGGCGGGATCGACCGCATCGGCGGCGGGACCGGACGCCGGGGCTGGGGGGGTGGCCAACTCCGCCTGCGGCGAGGCCCGGCGCGCGTCGGGAGTCGTCGCGTCGAACGGATGTGCGTCGGACATGGGGCCTCCAGGAGTCGCTTCGCAGGGGGTGCGTCCCGTAGGCGGGACGTGGCAGTAGTCTCATCCGATCGAGCCGTCAGGACAAGCGACTGTTTCTGACCACTATTCATCAGATTTCGCGATGCATCGGAGGAACCGTGCTGGATGTTCACCGCTTGATGCTGCTGCGGGAGCTGTCGATCCGCGGGACGATGGCCGCCGTCGCCGAGTCGCTGCAGTACAGCCCCTCAGCCGTGTCGCAGCAGTTGACGCAGCTCGAACGCGAGGCCGGGACGCCGCTGCTGCGCAAGTCCGGACGCGGCGTCCGGCTGACCCCCGAGGCGGAGATCCTGGTCGCCGCGGCGGCGAAGTTGGCCGACACCCTGGAGCGCGCCGAGGCGGAGGTGAAGGCGTCCGGGACGACCGTCCGTGGCCGGGTGCGGGTGGCCGTGTTCCAGTCGGCGGCGCTGGCCCTGATGCCCGCCGCGCTGACCACGATGGCGGCGTCCCACCCCGATGTGCGCGTCGAGATGGTCCAGAAGGAACCCGCCGAGGCCCTGCAGCAGACGTGGGCGCGCGACTTCGACATGGTGATCGCCGAGCAATACCCGGACCACTCCGCGCCGTGGCTGCCCGGGCTGGTGCGCCGCGATCTGACCAGCGACGCGATCCGGCTCGCCGTCCAGGCCGGGCGTGACGTTCCCGACCTGGCCGCCACCGCTGATTTGCCGTGGGTGATGGAACCCCCGGGGGCCGCATCCCGGCACTTCGCCGAGCAGGCCTGCCGGGTCGCGGGCTTCGAACCGGACGTCCGCTACGTCACCGCCGACCTGCAAGCGCAGATCCGCCTGGTGGCCTCCGGCAACGCGGTGGCGCTGATGCCGGACCTGATGTGGGCCGGTCAGGAGCCCGCGTGCCGGCTGATTCCCCTCGACGGACTGCCCCGACGCACCGTGTTCGTCGCCCAGCGGGAAGCCGGGCTGCGCTGGCCCGCGTCCATCGC
>NZ_DAIOIA010000027.1:0-26352 GCF_036744435.1 Propioniciclava sp.
CGTGGCCTCGACCGCAGCCGGGCCACCAACTGCAGCGAACGAGCCAGCTCGCCCGGACGCGCGACCAGGATCGTGGGGGCGATGAACGCGAACACTCCCCCGGGCCGCAGGACGCGCGCCACCTCCGCGAACAAGGCGGCCGCGGGCTGGATGACGACCGGCCCGAAGACGCTCACCACGGCGTCCACGCTCGCATCGGGCAGCGGCAGCCTGCGGCCGTCGGCGCACACGAAGGGCCCCGGTGCGCGTCCCGACGCCCATTCCAGTTGAGCCACGGACACGTCGACGCCGATCACGCGTCGTTGCGGGGACGCGAGTTCGAGCGCCATGGCGCCAGCCCCGCAGGCCACATCGAGGACCTCGGTGGCCCGGGGCGACACCGCCCGGGCCAGCCAGCGGTAGGGAGTCGCACCCCCGGCACGCAAGCGTCGCATCACGTCCTCGGTCAGGCCTGGTCGGTCCTGATGGACGCGGTCCAGGTAGGCCGCCCAGTCGAAGCCGCGCTTCATGGCGTGCGCCGTGCCTAGCTTGCGGACACCTTCGTCACGAACAGGTGGTGAGCCACCTCGGGGGACACGAACGCCTCGCGATCACCGATCGTGAGCTTGAGCTCTCCGGCGACGCTCTCCGCCACCACGTCGGCCCCCGGACGCACCCCCAAATCGTCCAGCACGGTCAGCATGGCCGGCATGGCCTGGACGGCCTCGGTGAGCCGGGCGACGCGCACCGTGAGCGGACCCTGATCCGGCAAGACCTGCGCGAGCGGCCCCACGACCGGCTCGGAGGGCAGTTGTGGCCCCAGGACGCCCGCCGCCGGGATCGGGTTGCCGTAGGGGGACAGGCTCGGATTGTCGAGGATGACGTCGAGTCGTGACGCGACCTCGTCGGAGATGACGTGCTCCCACCGGCACGCCTCATCGTGGACGAGGTCCAACGGCAGCCCGATCACCTGCGTGAGCAGCACCTCGGCGAGCCGATGCTTGCGGATCACGCTCGTCGCCTTGGCCCGGCCGGCTTCGGTGAGCTGAATGTGGCGGTCGTCGGCGACGTGCAGCAGCCCATCGCGTTCCATGCGCTGCACCGTCTGGCTGACGGTCGGGCCACTTTGCCCGAGCCGCTCGGCGATGCGCGCGCGCAACGGCGTCACGCCCTCTTCCTCGAGGTCGTAGACCGTACGCAGATACATCTCCGTCGTATCGATGAGGTCACTCACGCCGATTCCCTCCCGCTCGTAGCCACGCCGTACGGCACCTACCCTAGCCGTCGTGGGCGGCGCCGCCGACGCAGAGCCGACGATGGGAGAATGCGGGCGTGTCCCTCACGATTCCCACCGATCTGCTCCCCGTCGACGGCCGCTTCGGCTGCGGCCCCTCCAAGGTGCGGCCCGCCGCGCTCACCGCGCTGGCCACCCGCGGCGCGACCTGGATGGGAACCTCTCACCGTCAGGCCCCCGTGCGCGACGTCGTGGCCCGGATCCGGGCCGGGCTGGCGAGCCTTTACGACCTACCCGACGGCTACGAGGTCGTCCTCGGCAACGGGGGTTCGACGCAGTTCTGGGACGTGGCGAGCTTCTGCCTCATCGAGCAGCGGGCATCGCTGAGCGTGTTCGGCGAGTTCACTCACAAGTTCGCGGCCGCCATCACGCGGACGCCGTGGCTGTCCGAACCGGCCGTCACCCGGGTCGAGCCAGGCACGGTGACGCTCCCGCAGCCAGCCGACGCCGACGCGTACGCGTGGGCGCACAATGAGACCTCCACCGGCGCCACCGCCCCCGTGCACCGCATCGAGAAGGCCGACCCGTCAGCGCTGACGCTCATCGACGCCACCAGCGCGGCGGGGGCGCTGCCGGTCGACCTTGCCGAGGTCGACGCCTACTACTTCGCCCCCCAGAAGGGGTTCTCGTCCGATGGCGGGCTGTGGTTCGCCCTGTTGTCGCCGGCCGCCATCGAGCGCGTGGGGCGCCTCGCGGGGACGCGCTGGGTGCCCGACTCGCTCAACCTGCAACTGGCCCTCGACAACAGCCGGGCCGACCAGACCCTGAACACCCCCGCGCTGGCGACCCTGTTCCTCATGGCCGAGCAGCTCGACTGGCTGCTCACCTCCGGTGGCCTGGCCTACGCCGACCGCCGCACCCAGGCGTCGTCGTCGCACCTGTACGGCTGGGCGGACGCGCACCCGCTCGCCGCCCCGTTCGTCGTGGAGCCGTACCGGTCGCCCGTCGTCGGGACGATCGACTTCGCGCCGGAGGTGGACGCCGCCGCGCTCGCCGCGACGCTGCGCGCCAACAAGATCGTGGACGTGGAGCCCTACCGCAAGCTCGGCCGCAACCAACTCCGGGTCGGGATGTTCCCGGCGGTCGAACCGTCCGACGTGGAGGCGCTCACGGCGTGCATCGACTGGGTGCTGGAGCACACCGTCGCCTGAGGTCCGTGGACCGGCGCGGTGGGGGCGGTCCCGCCCGGCACGCGCGGCTCGGCGAACACCCTCAGCGGCGGCGCAGCACCACCACGAGACCGGCGATGGCCGCCAGCCCGGCGCCGATCGCGACCGAAGCGGTCGTGCCCGTCTGGGCGAAGGTGCGGTTCTCCGCGGGGTCGGTCGTCGTCTGCGTCTGCGGGTTCGCCGTCCGGGTCGCGGGGTTCTGCGGCGTCGCCGGGGCGGGGCCGGGGATCGCGGTGCCCGTGACGGCGCCGGAGGGGCCCGCGGCGGTGAGCACCTGAGCGGTGTCGATGGCCTGGGTGATCGCTTGGCCGCGCTCGGTGACGCCGATGTCGGCCTGACCCAGGGTCGCGTAGCTCGAGGCGTCCAGGGTGTAAAGCGTGGTGGCGGTCCGCAGCACCAGCCGGCCGTCCTGTAGCACCACCGCGTCGGTGACGCCGTCGGGGGCGTCGGCGACGCGCGTCAGAGCGCTCGGGGTGTCGCGGGTCGGCTCGGCGACCGCCTGGTAGATGCCTGCGTTGGTGCCCTTGGTGACCACCGAGATGCGATGGGACCCGTCCACCAGAATCGCCGCGGCGTCGTGGCTGCCGTCGGGGTAGGTGAGCGGATAGGCGATGGCCTTGAGGATCTCGGTGCCCGGCCAGGGCTCAGTGACCTGGTAGATGGTCACCTGGGTGCGACGGCCGCCGATGTCGCCGACGTAGGCCTCCCCCGAGTCGAAGGCCAATGCTTGCGCGCTCGTGAGGGTGTCACGCGAGTTCATGGTGCCCTCGACGGTGCCGTCGGGCTTGATGGCGGTGAGGGTGAGGCGTCCGCTGGACTTGTCGAGCACCCAGTACCGGCCGCGAGCGTGGTCGGTGGCCATGCCGACGGGCTGCGACGAGGACGCCAGCCGGAACGTCTCGTCGGCTCGCACCGGCGGGGCCGTCAGCAGGGCCCCGGCCACCACGAGAAGCAGCAGCACGACGAGCGCGCCGGTCACGATCCGGTTCTGGGCCCTCAGTCTCACACGGGCCAGTGTATCCGGGGAGCCACAGAGCCACCCGGGCACCGCTTCGGTAAGCTCCCGGCATGGGCAACGTGAGCCTCATAGCGACGGGTATCGACGACGTCCGCGAGGTCTTCAGTGGCAGCGATGCAACGATCGCCGAACTACGGGAGGTCACCCAGCGGGTGTGGCCGACGCCGCCCCCACGCGGGGGCTTGCTGAGCAAGCTCGGCCCCTTCTCCCGGCGGGGTGTCGATGCCCCGGTCGTCTATCCGGGGGTGCCGACGGGCAGCGAGGTCGAGGCCGTCGCTCACGGCCGCGATGTGCCACCCGAGCGGTTGTCCGCCGCCTGGGCGCTCGTCGGGGCCTGGCTGGCCGAGCACTGCTGGAGCCATCTCGAGGTGTCCGTGGATCGCGGTCTGCTGGACAGCTTCGATTTCGACCTGGCCGCCCAGGGGGTGCCCGCCGACCTCGGTCTGCGCAGCGTGTTCCGGCGAGCGATTGGCCTGCCGCTGAAGCCCCTTCCCGGTCAGACGATCGGCTACGCGCGAGGCGCCCAGGCGATCGCGATGAGTTCTCATTGGCGGGCCGCGCTTCCCGCCCTTGCCCCCGAGCATCAGGAGTTGGCCCGGCCCATCGCCGACTGGCTCCAAGGGTTCCCCACGTGGACCGAACAGGCAGAACGAGCCGGCCGTCCGCGCCCCGACCTGGTGGCCGTCTACCGCGACTGACCCCGGGTACGCCCAACCGGGCCGACCCCGCAGGGCCGACCCGGTTGGGCGGCGGATCAGGCGAGCAGTGCGTTGATCGCACCCTGGCCGAAGTAGATGACGAACGCGGCCGCGATCACCCACATCAGCGGATGGATGTCCTTGAGCTTGCCTCGGGCCGTCTTGATGGCCACCCAGAACAGGAAGCCGGCACCGATGCCCGTGGTGATCGAGTAGGTGAACGGCATGGCCACCATCGTGATGAAGGCGGGGAAGCCTTCCTCGGGGTCGCTCCAGTCGACGTGGATGACCTGGCTGAGCATCAGGAACCCGACGAAGACCAGCGCCGGGGCGGCCGCCTCGGACGGGACGAGTTTCACCAGCGGGGCGAGGAACAGGCTCACGAGGAAGGCCAGACCGGTGACGACCGAGGCCAGACCGGTGCGGGCCCCTTCGCCGACGCCCGCCGCCGACTCGATGTAGGAGGTGTTGGAGGAGACCGACCCCAGGCCGCCCGTGATCGCGGCCAGCGAGTCGACCACGAAGATCTCACGCGTGCGTTCCGGGTTGCCGTCCGGGCCGAGCAGGTCGCCCTCGGCGCCCACGGCGACGATGGTGCCCATGGTGTCGAAGAAGTCGGCCAGCAGCAGCGCGAACACCGTCATCACCATGGCGATGGTGGCCGTGGCACTGCCGGAGAACGCGCCCAGCATGTCGACCCGGCCCAGCAGCGACAGATCGGGAAGGCTGAACAGGCCGCCTGCCCCCACCTCGGGCACGTTGAGCGCCCAGCCTGCCGGGAAGTCGTCGCTCTTGGCGGGGATGTGGAGGACGGCTTCGACGATGAGCGCGACGACGGTCATGCCCACGATCGCGATCAGCATGGCGCCGCGCACCCGTCGGATGTAGAGCATGACCAGCAGGAAGAGGCCGATCACGAAGATGGCCATCGGCCAGCCCAGCAGCGAGCCCCCGATGCCCAACTGCAGCGGCGTCCCGTCGCCGGTGCGCACGATGCCTGCGTCGGCGAGCCCCACGAGCGTGATGAACAGGCCGATGCCGACGGCGATGCCGGTGCGCAGCGGGCGCGGCACCGCGCGGAAGACCGCCTCCCGGAACCCGGTCAGCACCAGGATCAAGATGATGATGCCCTCCCACACGACCAGGCCCATCGCTTGGGGCCAGGTCACCTGGGGGGCGATGACGTAGGCGAGCATCGCGTTGAGGCCCAGGCCGGTGGCCAGGCCGAGCGGGAACCGGCCGACGACACCCATGACGATCGTCATGACGCCCGCGACCAGAGAGGTGGCGGCCGCGACCATCGCGATCGTGATCGGGATGTTGGCATCCGTCGCGGGCAGGCCGCTGATGAGGTTGCCTGCCTTGTCTGGCGTGGTGCCGATGATGAGCGGGTTGAGGGCGATGATGTAGGCCATCGTGAAGAAGGTCACGAGGCCACCACGCACCTCCTGCCCGACGCTCGACCCGCGCTTGGTGATTCCGAACCAGCCGTCGAGGCCGGTTTGTGGCGCGCCGACGGGCGCCGAAGTGCTGGAGGACATGGCGGGAATCCTAGGGGCAGCGTCAGGGGCGTTCCCCGTTGTCTCGCGGTCGCGGATCGTGACACGACCGTCACACGGCTGTGCCGAGGGACCGTGCGCCAGCCCTCGGATCCGGCGTCGCGGCGTCAGTCGAAGAGCAGGTCGTCGACGGAGATCGTGTCCCACACGGGCCGAGGAAGATCGACGCCACGCTGGGCCTCGACGACGTCGGAGTGCGCTCCGCAGCCGTGGTCGACGGAGACGACCTGGGCGTCGCTGGGGGAAAACTCGTTGGCGCAGGCCCCGAAGGTGCGCCCCAGCGAACCCGACAGCCGGACCCAGTAGGCGCAGTCGACGCACTGACCGGGGGCCTGCTTCGTCATGGCGTTGCTCGGGCCGCCATCCCCGGCGATCCAACGCTCCGCAGCCTCGTCACGGCCGTACGCGCTGAGGACGCGTTCGCGTCCCAAGCCCAGTTCGGCGATCACCGCGCGGGTGGCCTGCCATTCGGCCGGGTCGGCGTCGCGGGCGGTGTCCCCTCCGGTGAACCCCGCCTCGACGCGCGGATCGTTGTCAGCGGTCGGCAGCAGGACGCCGGGCGTGATGTCACCGGCCTCGATGCGCTCGGCCCACGGCACCCAGGCGGGAGCCAGCAGCGACCCGTCCCCGGGCAGCATCACCACCTCGGAAACGGTCACCACCTTCGCGCGGGCGGCGCGGACGACGGTCACAGCCCAGCGCCAGCCCGGGTAGCCCGGGTGCTCCACGGCGAAGTAATGCGTGGCGACACGGGTGCCCTCGACGCGGACGCCGAGATGCTCCCCCACGCCCGCCATGTCGGCGCGCGCGATCGCGGCGTCTCGCGCCACGTCGACGGCCTCGGCGCAGGCCAGGTCCAGTTCAGGTGCCTTGAGCGCCACTCACAACTCCAATTCGTCGGCGACGGCGCGGAGCACGTGCGCGGTGTTGGACGCCTGCTTGGCGTCCGGGTGCCGGTGTCGGCGATAGCTGCCGCCCAGCACGTCCAGCATCTTGATCAGGTCTTCGACGATGACCGCCATCTGCTCGGGCGGCTTGCGGGTCGCCTTCGACAAGGAGACCGGGTTCTCGAGCAGCCGCAGTGAGATGGCCTGCTCGCCGCGGCGGCCGTCGATCAGGCCGAACTCGACCCGCTGCCCCTTTTTCAGCGTCGCCACGTCTTCGGGCAGCGCAGAAGCATGGACGTACACCTCGTCGCCGCCGTCGTCCTTGGCGATGAAGCCGAACCCCTTGTCGGCGTCGAAGAATCGCACGCGCCCCGAAGGCATGTCACACACTCCTGAAACAGTCATTGGATAGACCGCTCTAGCGTACCCGAACGCACAAGCCGTAGCAGAGTCCCGTCGGCCGCTGCAGGTAGGGTGAGGACGCGATCCTAGGAGGTGGATGACGTGGCCGATTGGACCGATGGGCCCGAGTACGCGCCGCACGCCCGGCCCGGCGGTTTCGTGGCGCCCGACGCCGCCCCCCTGAGCGGGCCACCTGCTGCTGCGCCCAGCGCCCCGGCGCTGTCGGGCCCCAGCACGCCGCCGCCGGCCTACCAGCAGCCCGCGGCCCCCGCGCTGGGCCAGCTCATCCCGCCGCCGCCGCAGGTCCGCGACCCACACGCCGCCTTCGCCGTCGCGAGCGCCCCCCTGGGCGGGGCCGACGATCCCGTGGCCGCGCCGCGCCGCCCGGAGGATCCCTTCCCGATGTCAGCCGCAGCCACTCCCCCACGCCTGGCCCCCGCCAGTTCCTGGCCTCCCCCCGAGCCCGTGACGTCCTGGCCCCCACCGTCACCGGGCCCGTCCCCGGTCCCTGCGTCGCAGACTCCGGCCCCGGCCGCAGGTCCGCAGGCTCCGGTCCCGGCCGTGCCCGATCCCCGGGGCCCCTACGCGCCGCTGCCCTCCGCCCCGCAGCAGCCCGGCGCTCCCGGGCAGCCCGGGGGCGGCCCGGCCCCCTGGCAGGCGCAGCAGCGGCCACACTCCCAGGTGACGCTGCCGCAGATGGCCAAGGCGACCACGCCCGGCGTCCTGATCGCTCTCGTCCTGGGGGGACTCATCCCGCCGCTGTCAGCTCCCCTGTTCCTGGTGGCCTGGGGGCTCGCGACGCGCATCCGCTACCGTCGCGCCACCGTGCAGAAGACCTTCTTGGTGATCGCGTGCCTGGTGCTCGGCCTGACCCTGTTCGACACCCTCGCAACCACCGGCACCTTCGACCTGTTCGCCGTCCCCGAGTACGCCCAGCCGTGGGCACGCCTGGCCAACTTCGCGCTCCTGATCTGGACCCCGCTGATCGTGGGTCAGGCGCTGCGCAACGGCGAACCTCCCGAGGAGACGCCGTGACCGGTGAGCCGTTCCGGTCGCGCACGTTCACCCCCATCGCCCCCGCCGATCGTCCCCGCAAGACCCGCCGTGGCGTCCGCGTGGTCGTGACCGACGGCAGCGCCGTGCTGATGTTCGCCGACACCGACCCCGGCGTCCCCGGTTCCCGCTGGTGGGTGACCCCGGGCGGAGGCATGGATCCCGGCGAGACCGAGATCGACACCGCCCTGCGGGAACTCACCGAGGAAACCGGCCTGCACGCCGAGGCCGACGACCTGGTCGGGCCCGTGATGCGACGCGTCGCCGCGCACGGCTACTCCGACCAGATCTGCGAGCAGACCGAGTCGTTCTACCTACTGCGCGTCCCCCGGTTCGACCTGGACACGTCCGGGCAGACAGCCGACGAGCAGGTCACTCTCGCCGGGCATGCGTGGCTTCCCCTGGACGCCTTGGCCGACGTCCCCGAGCCGATCTGGCCCGCCCAGCTCGACACCCTGGTCTCGACGGCCGACGATCCCTCCCGCTGGCCCGGAGACGTCGGCTGGATCGAGGAGTCCACCGTGTCGATCGATTCGTAGACTGGCCCCGTTTTTCGCTCGGAAGGAACCCCTCATGGAAACGGCACGGCCGGACGCCCCCGTCTCAACGCGCTTCCTGATGAAGTTCATCCTGATCTCCATCGTCGCCGCCGTCTTGACCGTCGCCATCAAGGGCACGGCAGCGTTGATGACCGGCTCGGTCGGCCTGCTGTCCGACGCCTTGGAGTCGACGGTCAACCTGGTGGCAGCGTTCGTCGCGCTGTGGGCGCTCGCCGTCTCGGGTAAGCCCGCCGATCACAACCACGACTTCGGGCACGGCAAGGCCGAGTACATGTCGAGCCTCGTCGAGGGGGCGCTCATCTTCGTGGCTGCGGCGAGCATCATCATCACCGCGATCCGCCGCTTCGTCGTCCCCGAGCCCGTGGAGGAGATCGGCTGGGGCCTCGTCCTGGCAAGCCTCGCCACCGTCATCAACCTGGTCGTCGGGCTGGTGCTGATCCGCAAGGGCCGCCAATACCGCTCCATCACGCTGGAGGCCGACGGCAAGCACCTCATGACCGACGTGTGGACGACGATCGGCGTCATCGCCGGCATCGTGCTGCTGTTCCTCACTGGCTGGCAGTGGATCGACCCGCTCATCGCCCTGCTGGTGGGCATCAACATCTTGTGGACCGGCGGGAAGCTGATCCGCCGTTCCGTGGTCGGGCTACTGGACGCCGCGCTGCCCGATGAGGAGGTCGCCATCATCCATGAGGCACTCCATTCGATCACCGGCACCCACGTCGACGTCACGCAGGTGCTGACCCGCGAATCTGGCCGTCAGCGGTTCGTCCAGACGACCGTCGTGGTGCCCGGAGACTGGTCGGTGGCACGCAGCCACCAGCTCGCCGACGAGATCGAACAAGTCATCGAGAAGGCCCTCCCCGGCACGACCACCGTGGTCCACATCGAGCCGGGCCCCACGTCGCCCACCCCGGCGGGTTAGGGGACGCGACGCCGAGTCTGGGCGTCGAGCAGGAGCCGCCACGAGCGCACCAGCCCCTCATCCACGTAAGCCCGTGGCGACCCTCCGGGCCTGACCTGATCCTCCAGGTGGTACTGCCGCACGCCCGCCCGGGCAAGCCAGGGAACCTGGTCGGCCACCAGGTCGCCATCGGCGACGACCAGCCGCGCAGCATCGGGATCGGCACGCAGCATGGCCAGCAGATCGTCGAGGCCGCGGTCGAGATCGCGCGCCGACCCAGCGGTCCTCACACCGTCGAGCCCCCGCAGCCCGCGAACGGCGCGCCAGGCGGCGGGAACGTCCAGGGCAGCGTCGAAGGCCCGGGAGAACGTCCACGGACAGGAGAAGCCGTCCAGCAGCGCCGCCAGCACGTCGCAGTCGACATCGCCGAGCCCGTTGAGGAATCCGAGGACGAGGCCGTCCGCGCCGGCATCCAGGTAGGCGGAGATCAGCCCGCGCAGCCGCGTCGCCTCGCCGCCGTCGGTCGAGTAGCCGGAGCGCAGCCGGACCACCGGGCGCAGGTGCAGGGCCGTGCGGGAGCGAATCTCGGCCACCAGCCGCGGCTCGGGCGAACGCGCTCCGTCATCGAGGGCACCCACGACCTCGAGCCGATCCGCCCCGCCCGCCTCAGCGCGGGACGCGTCCTGCGCGGACAGGACGCGGATCTCCAGGATCGCGCTCATGGCGTCATCTTCCCTGACCGTGCCACCGTCCGGGCCACGCCACGCTGAGAGTCCGCATCCGCGTCCTGCCCCACGACGGACGCGGGGCGCCCCACCGAAGTGGGACGCCCCGCGGGAGTCGACGAGCGTCGGGCTCAGAAGCCCATGCCGCCCATGCCCTCGTCGCCACCGGCCGGAGCAGCCGGAGTCTTCTCCGGCTTGTCGGCGATAACGGCCTCCGTGGTGAGGAACAGGCCCGCGATGGACGCGGCGTTCTGCAGCGCGGAACGCGTGACCTTCGCCGGGTCGGGAATCCCCGCCGCCAGCATGTCGACGTACTCGCCAGTGGCCGCGTTGAGGCCCTGGCCCGCGGGCAGACCCGCGACCTTTTCGGCCACGACGCCACCCTCAAGGCCGGCGTTCACCGCGATCTGCTTCAGCGGGGCCGAAGCCGCGGTGAAGACGATCTGCGCGCCGATGGACTCGTCCTCGGACAGCCCCTCGAGGTTGCCCTTGGCCGCGGCCGCCGCCTGGATCAGCGCGACGCCGCCGCCGGGGACGATGCCCTCCTCGACGGCCGCCTTCGCGTTGCGCACGGCGTCCTCGATGCGGTGCTTGCGCTCCTTGAGCTCGACCTCGGTGGCCGCGCCGACCTTGATGACGGCCACGCCGCCGGCCAGCTTGGCGAGGCGCTCCTGGAGCTTCTCGCGGTCGTAGTCCGAGTCGGAGTTCTCGATCTCGCGGCGGATCTGGGCCACGCGACCCTTGATCTGCTCGGCATCGCCGGCGCCGTCGACGATCGTGGTCTCGTCCTTGGTGACGAGCACGGAACGCGCGCGGCCCAGCATTTCGAGGGTGACCTGGTCGAGCTTGAGGCCCACCTCTTCGGAGATGACCTGACCGCCGGTCAGGATGCCGATGTCGCCCAGCATCGCCTTGCGGCGATCGCCGAAGCCGGGGGCCTTGACGGCGACCGACTTGAACGTGCCACGGATCTTGTTGACGATGAGGCCAGCCAGGGCCTCGCCGTCGACGTCCTCGGCGATGACCAGCAGCGGCTTGCCGCTCTGCATGACCTTCTCCAGCACGGGCAGCAGGTCCTTGAGGTTGCTGACCTTGCTGTTCACGATGAGCACGTAGGCGTCCTCCAGGACGGCCTCCATGCGCTCGGGATCGGTGACGAAGTACGGGGAGATGTAGCCCTTGTCGAAGCGCATCCCCTCGGTGAGCTCCAGATCGAGCCCGAAGGTGTTGCTCTCCTCGACGGTGATCACACCTTCCTTGCCGACCTTGTCCATCGCCTCGGCGATGATGTCACCGACGGTGGAGTCGGCCGCGGAGATGGACGCGGTGGCCGCGATCTGCTCCTTGGTGTCGACCGGGGTGGAGTTCTTGGCCAGTTCGGCGATGATGACCTTGACGGCCTTGTCGATGCCGCGCTTGAGCTCGATGGGGTTCGCGCCGGCCGTCACGTTGCGGAGGCCCTCACGGACCATCGCCTGCGCGATCACGGTGGCGGTGGTGGTGCCGTCGCCAGCGACGTCGTCGGTCTTCTTGGCGACTTCCTTGACCAGCTCGGCGCCGATCTTCTCGAACGGATCATCGAGTTCGATGTCCTTGGCGATGGACACGCCATCGTTCGTAATGGTGGGGGCGCCCCACTTCTTCTCCAGGACGACGTTGCGGCCCTTCGGGCCCAGCGTCACCTTGACCGCGTCGGCGAGGATGTTCATCCCCCGCTCGAGGCCGCGGCGCGCGTCAACGTTGAATTCAATCAGCTTTGCCACTGCGGCAACCCTTTCGGATGTCAGCTATGAACGTCCGGACGGTGCCCGCGACGGACGGCCTGATCGGCAGGCCTCACCGGGCCGAACGTATGGCACTCTCGACCCGAGAGTGCTAACACCATGTTTAGCACTCGCCCTGGCCGAGTGCAAACGATCGGGGGGCGATTTCGTGACCCTTCGGCCCTCGCTCACGCGCCACGATTGACGTGGACCGCGGCGCCCGAGAGGCTGATCTGATGGAGCCTGGGGACCGTCTGCGCCGCGCCGCGAACCTGCTCAACCTGAGCACCATCGTGGGCCTGGCCGTCGCACTGGGTGGAGGCGCCCGACTGCGGCACGGTCCGCGCGGCCTGATCTTCGCGGAGGGCTACCGGCACCGGTTCCCGGACGCGGGGGCCTTCACGGTGGGCGACGTGATCCTCACTCGCAGCGACGTCCCGCACCTGACGGCCCGGCTCCCCGACGTCGTGGCCCACGAGCATCGCCACGCGGTGCAATACGCCGTCCTGGGGCCGTGGTTCCTGCCCGCCTACCTGCTGGCCGCGTCGTGGTCGCTGATGCGAGCCGGGGATCCCGCGACCCGCAACGTCTTCGAACGACACGCCGGGCTGGTCTCCGGCGGGTACCTGACGGATCAGACGACGGAGTGGACGCCCAGGTGGCGGGCGGAGCGCTGCTCCTGGCGACGCTGACGCTGGCGCCGAAGCCGCTTCACCAGCATGGGCGCGTGCGCGAGCGCCTCAGGCCGGTCGATCAGGGCGTTGAGTCGCTGGTAGTACCGCGGGGAGGAGAGCCCGAAGCGCTCCAGGATCGCGGCGTCCTTGTTGTCGGTGGCCGCCCACCAGGAAGACTCGAAATCGAGCAGCTCGGCATCGACTTCGCTGAGGCCGGAGGGCTCGATCATCGGGTTGGCGTCGGACATGCCTCAAGTTTACGCGGGAATCACACCCGTGTCATTCGCCCTGGGGTCGACGGGGTTGCCCACCCGTAAGGGGCCGGGTCTAATGGTGGGGACACAATGACGTTGACCGACGCTTGGAGGCGCTCCCGATGGACCAGCTACAGGGAACGATGATCCATTACCCCTGGGGCACTTTCGAGGCGATCCACTCCTTGCTGGGCACCGAGCCCGACGGCCGCCCGCTGGCCGAGTTCTGGCTCGGCGCCCATCCGCTGGCACCCTCCGCCCTCCCTGGCACCACCTTGGACGCGGCCATCGCCCAGCGTCCCGCGCTGCTGGGCGACCAGAGCCTGGCCGCCTTCGGGCCGCACCTGCCCTTCCTGATGAAGGTGCTGTCGGCACGTCACGCGCTGTCGCTGCAGGCGCACCCCAACCGGGAGCAGGCCCTGGCCGGGTTCGCCGCCGAGGAAGCCGCAGGGATTCCGCGGGAGGCTCCGCAGCGCACCTACAAGGACACCTGGCCCAAGCCTGAGATCCTCGTCGCCTTGGACGAGTTCCACACCCTGGCCGGATTCCGCGAGCCCGCCGAAACGGCCCGGCTCTTCGGTGCGCTGTCGGCGGGCCCCGAGGTCGAACGGCTCATCGCCCCGCTGCGCTCCCGCGGCGGGGAGGCCGCCCTGCAGGAGGTGTTCTTGCAGGTGCTGTCGCTGGACTCGGAGCACCGCGGGGCGATCGACGCCGTCCTCTCCTCAGCGGTCACCCACCGAGATGACACCGACGACCTGGGCGAGTTCGCGCGGACGGCCCTCGAGCTGGACGACGTGTTCCCCGGCGACCCGGGCATCATGGCCGCGCTGCTGATGAACCGGGTCGTGCTGCAGCCCGGTCAGGCGCTCTACGTGCCTGCAGGGCGGATGCACGCCCACCTGCGCGGCACCGGCATCGAGGTCATGGCCAGCAGCGACAACGTGCTGCGCGGCGGCCTCACGTCCAAACACATCGCCGTCGATGAACTCGTGACGGTGGTCGACTTCGCGTGGGGCCGCCCGACGATCCGGACGCCGCAGGAGACCTCACCCGGCCTGTGGACCTACCCGACGCCCGCGGTCGAGTTCGAGGTGAACCGACTGGAGGTCTCCCCCACCCTGGAGGTCGCGCTGCCCGCCCGCGCCGAGGCGCGGATCGTGCTGGTGACCCGAGGTGCGGTGACCCTGCGCTGCGCCGACGCGTCCCTGGACCTGCGCCAAGGCGACTCCGCGTTCCTGCCCGCCGACGACGCCGGAGTGTGCGCCGTGGGCGACGGGCAGGCCTTCCTGGCCTCCCCCGGGCTGTCCTGAGCGACGCCGCCGGAGAACACCGCGGAGCACCCACCTCAGGAGTCTGATCGGTCGGCCGGAGTGCCTGTGCCCGGCCACCTCCGCCCGGGGCGGACCGTCATCGCCCCGGCCCGGGGTTTGTAAGCTACGCCCAGCCCCTGTGGTTTCAACGTGAGGATCGATGCGATGAGTGGTGGTCTTGCAGCGCTGTTGGATGACATCGCCGCCATGGCCAAGGTCGCTGCGGCGTCGGTCGACGACGTCGCCGCAGCCGCCGGCCGGGCCAGCGCGAAGGCGGCGGGCGTCGTCATCGACGACGCGGCCGTGACCCCCCGCTACGTCACCGGCTTCAGTCCCGCACGCGAACTGCCGATGATCAAGAACATCGCCCTGGGCTCACTGCGCAACAAGCTGGTCTTCATCCTGCCCGCGATCCTTCTGCTCAGTGAGTTCCTGCCATGGCTGCTCACCCCACTGCTCATGGTGGGCGGGTTGTACCTGAGCTATGAAGGGGCGGAGAAGCTGTGGGAGAAGGTGTCAGGCCACGTCCCAGCCGCGAAGACCGACCCGGTCGCCGCCGCGGGCACCGACCACGAGAAGGTGATGACGGCGGGCGCGATCCGCACCGACTTCATCTTATCGGCCGAGATCATGGTGATCGCCCTGAACGAGGTCACCCATGAGCCACTGGGCTGGCGGGCGGCGATCCTCGTCGTCGTGGGCCTGCTGATCACGGTCGGCGTGTACGGCGTCGTCGCCCTCATCGTGAAGATGGACGACATCGGATTGACGCTCGCCCGCGGCGACGGCCTCCGGGCGCGCTTCGGCGAGGGACTGGTCAAGGCGATGCCCACCGTCCTTGCCGTGCTGTCCAACGTGGGCATGATCGCGATGCTGTGGGTCGGCGGGCACATCCTCCTCGTCGGGGTCGACGAACTGGGCTGGCACGCCCCCTACACGTTCGTGCATCACCTCGAAGAGGTCATCGGCCACGCCACCGGCATGTTCGGCGGCTTCCTCAGCTGGCTGACGAACACGTTCTTCTCATTCCTGATCGGCCTGGCCGTGGGCGCGCTAGTCGTCGTGGTGATGCACCTGATCCCTCGCAGGGCCGCGTCCGCCCACTGAACTGCCCAGCCAGCCACGATCAGCGGCCTTGACTGTGAGTGCGCTCACACTTCTAGCCTCGGGGTGTGGGTGAACACGAGGAGCAGCTGACTGTCGCGCAGATGAGCGCCGCAACCGGGGTGTCGGCGCACACCCTGCGCTACTACGAGCGGGCCGGGCTGATCCGGCCCGTCGCGCGCAACGCCGGACGGCACCGCCGCTACAGCGGGGCCGACATCGCCTGGGTGGAGTTCCTGCTGCGGCTGCGCGAGACGGGCATGCCGATCGCCCAGATGCGCCGATACGCCGGCCTCCGCGCTGAGGGGGCCGCCACCACACAGGCCCGGCTGCTCCTCCTGGAAGCCCATCAGGCCGAACTGCGCGAGCAGATCGCCCGGCTGCTCCTCCTGGAAGCCCATCAGGCCGAACTGCGCGAGCAGATCGCCCGGCTGAGCTCTCACGAGCAGGCACTCACGTCCAAGATCGCGACCTATCGGCGCACCCTCGCCGACCCTCAGAGAAGCGGAGAACACCATGACTGATCCCCAGACCCGCCAGGAACGCTTCGAGCGCGGCGCCCAGGTGCTGGACGCCATCGACGGGACGGCCGGAGCCCACGTCATCGACTCCCTCGCCGACGTCTCCCCCGAACTCGGCCATCAGATCGTGGCCTGGGGGTTCGGCGACATCTACTCCCGGCCCGGCCTCGAGCCCCGCGACCGGCAACTCGTCACCCTGGGCATGCTGACGGCGCTGGGCGGGTGCGAGCCGCAACTGGAGGTCCATGTGCACGCCAGCCTGAACGTCGGGCTGAGTCCCCACGAGATCGTCGAGGCGATGCTCCATGCGGCCGTCTACTGCGGGTTCCCGCGCGCCCTCAACGCCACCTTCGTGGCGAAGAAGGTGTTCGGGGAGCGGGGGCTGTTGCCGGTTGGCTAGGACCAGCCCTCAGTCGAGCCCCATCGGCTCCTCGTCGTCCTCGTCCTGCATCGCCGCGTCGCGTTCATCGTCGGAGGTCTTCTTCAACCCGACCACGCACCCGATGATGCCGACCAGGAACAGTGCCCTGAGCGCGGTGAGGTGCTCGGCCCCGGTCGCGGCCGCGTAGACCACCGTCACGACCGCCCCGATACCGGCCCACACCGCGTAGGCGGTACCGGTCGGGATATGACGCATCGCCCACCCGAGGCCAACGACACTCAGCACGGTCGCGACCGCGAACACGACCGTGGGAACCGGCCGGGTGAGCCCGGCAGACTCCGACAGCGCCGTCGCCCACACCGCCTCCAGCAGACCCGCCACGACGAGCACGATCCAGGCCACGTCAGCTCACCAGCTTCAGGCCGACGACGCACACCACGATGCCGAGCAGCAGCCCGACGCGACGCAGCGTGACCGGTTCCGTGCCGCGCATCACACCCCACACGACGGTGAGTAGCGCGCCCGTCGCGGTCCACACGGCGTAGGCCGTCCCCACGGGGATGGTCATCATGGCGATGGAGAGCCCGTACAGGCTCGCCAGGAGGGCGACCGCGAACACGAGCGTCGGGAGGGGGCGCCGTAGCCCCGTCGACGCGCCCAGCGCGGTGGCCCAGACTGCCTCCAGCACACCGGAGCCCAGCAGAACGATCCAGTCCACCTCGGGGACGCTACTCCCGTCGAGACGCCGATGGGGTACCCCCAGGCGGCGGGTCCGATCGGCCGGGCGCCGGGGCTGCGGCGCCGCCGAGGCGGATACGGCACAATGGGGGCGGCCTGCGGGCCAAGCCTCCGTAGCTCAGTTGGTAGAGCACCCGCCTTGTAAGCGGACGGTCGCGGGTTCGAATCCTGTCGGAGGCTCGTGGATCCCTCGAAGCTCGGCCCGATCAACCCGCTCGGCGCGGCGCGGCGCATCGCCGGCACTCCGCGCAGCAAGTGGGCGGACGCGACCGCCGCCAACCCCAACCATTCGGCCTGGTACGTGCAACGGTTCCGCGACATGGCCGCAGCCGGCGCCGACCTGGTCGGCGAAGCACGCCTGGTCGATGCCCTGGCCGCGCGGGGTGCGACCATCCTGGACGCCGGATGTGGTCCGGGTCGCCACGCCGGCTACCTGCACGAGCGTGGCCACACCGTCGTCGGCGTCGACCTGGATCCGGTGCTGATCGACGCCGCAGAGCAGGACTTCCCCGGCCCTCGCTACCTGGTGGGAGACCTCGCCGACATCGAGTTGCCCGCCGACGTCCCGCAGCCGTTCGACGTGATCCTGTGCGCGGGCAACGTGATGGGCTTCCTGCATCCGGACACGCGCCGCCCCGTGCTGGCATCGTTCGCCTCCTGGCTGGCCCCCGAGGGCCGCGCCGTCGTCGGCTTCGGAGCGGGCCGCGGCTACGCCTTCGACGACTTCTTCGCCGACGCGGCGGCGTCCGGCCTCGTCGTCCAGGACGCCTTCGGCACCTGGGATCTGCGTCCGTACGCCCCCGGTTCAGGCTTCTTGGTCGCCCTCCTGGCCCGCGCCTGAGCCGCCGGCTCCGAGCAGGGCGAGCAGCGCGGGAGTCACCCCGTCGACCCGCAGGGGCTCGTCGGCCCGCACGAAGGACGCCGGTGTCACCACCATGTCGTGAGCGAGCAGCGCCCGCCCGCCCTCGGCCAGGAGGCGGGTCCCGTTGGGCCGGTACCCCACCTTCTCCGAGACCCGCAACGACGCCGCGTTCCCCTCGATGGCCGACGTCTCGGCCCGCACCGCGCCCAGGTGGTCGAACGCGAAGGCGACAGCGGCCTGCCGCATCAAGGTCCCGACGCCTCGCCCTGCCTGATCGAGGCGGACGAACGACCCCGAATCGACGGTGTGGCGCGTCCCGAAGTCGACGGCCCTCAGGTCCTGCATGCCGACGAGTCTGCCGCTGTCGAACACGCCCAGCACTAGTTCCCAGGCCTGCGGGGACACCGAGGCCCGGGCTCGCCACTGGTGCTGGAGGGAGGACAGCGGGCCGACGTCGCGCACTTCACGCCACCAGGCGAAGGCGTGATCGGCATCCGGATCGACGAAGACGTCCGCGGTGATGAGTTCGACGTAGGCGTCCAGGTCGGCATCGCGAAGCAGCCGCAACGACAACGAGCCGAGCGTGAGCGTCAATCCCAGCGGCGGGAACAACTGATCCAAGGCCATGCCGGGACGCTAGCAAAGGCGTCCGGTTCAGTCCTCGACGGGCGACGCAGTACCCGCCTTCTCCGCGGCGGCGCGCTGGCGCTCTCGGTAGAAGTACACCGCCAGCATGCCGACGAGGATCGCGATCGACAGGTACCACAGGTACTTGCCGTAGGCGTCCACGGCCGCCACGGCGGGCTCGCCGATCCAGAACCCCAACGCCAGATAGGCGCCGGAGGTCAGCAGGGCGCTGGCAAAGCCGACGGAGAGGAACTTGCGCAGGCTGGTCCCGGCCGCCCCCAGGGCGGCGTAGACGACCGCCGCCGGGATCGGGATCGGGAGGAACGTGACAAAGATGGCCAACGTCTCGTAGCGCCGGGCCCACCCCCAGGCGCGTTCGTAGCGACGCTGCGTCCGCGGCGACTTGCCGTGCACCCACACGTCCAGGATGGAGCGCCCCCACAGGCGTCCCGCCCACCAGTAGATCCAGTCGAACTTCATGCTCATCAGGGCGCCGAGCACCAGCACGAGGGGCCACCACTGGTCCCCGACCGCCGCCAGCGCCCCCACGAGCACCAGACCGGTCCGATAGCCGAGCGAGCCCAGCAGGTGCGGCGCCAGCCCCAGCATCACCGGACGCAGCGGCAACATCACCAACCCGTAGATGGCGGCGACGCTGATCGCGCTGAGACAGAGGATGTCGGCGCGTTCGGGCTTGTGTTTCCAGGGCATACCCTCGGCCTGCCACCACTCCGCCTCCGCGGCCTCACCGGCGGGCACGGCGTCCGGCGGGGTGCGGTCGGGCTGTTCGGTCACGGGCGCAGAATACCCGGAGCGCGAGAACGATTGGCCCGACCAAAGACGTCCCCGAACTCGCCGCCGACGACGTCTTCTCCGAAGTCGCCGCAGGGTCACCGGACGTGCTTAGATGGCGCTTGACCGTGAGGATGCGGTCGGTTCCACCAAGGATCGTCGGGCACGTACCTGCCCGTGGAAAGGAGTGCGGCCATGGCCGCTGTTGCATTCAAGGACGCCACCCGTGTGTACCCGGGGGCGGATCACCCCGCAGTCGACAAGCTCAACCTCGAGATCGGCGATGGCGAGTTCATGGTCCTCGTCGGCCCCTCCGGCTGTGGCAAGTCAACCTCCCTGCGCATGCTCGCCGGCCTCGAAGAGGTCAACGCAGGATCCATCACCATCGGCGACCGTGACGTCACTGACCTTCCCCCGAAGGATCGCGACATCGCGATGGTGTTCCAGAACTACGCCCTATACCCGCACATGACCGTCGCGGACAACATGGGCTTCGCGCTGAAGATGCAGAACGTGCCGAAGGAAGAGCGCGAGAAGCGCGTCTTGGAGGCAGCCAAGCTGCTCGGCCTGGAGGACTTCCTGTCCCGCAAGCCCAAGGCCCTCTCGGGTGGTCAGCGTCAGCGCGTCGCCATGGGCCGTGCCATCGTCCGCCAGCCGCAGGTCTTCCTGATGGACGAGCCGCTGTCCAACCTGGACGCCAAGCTCCGCGTCTCCACCCGTACCCAGATCGCCGCGCTGCAGTCCCGTCTCGGCGTCACCACCGTGTACGTGACCCACGACCAGATCGAGGCCATGACGATGGGCGACCGCGTCGCGGTCATGAAGGACGGCATCCTGCAGCAGGTGGATTCCCCGCTGGCGCTGTACGACCGTCCCGACAACCTGTTCGTCGCAGGCTTCATCGGCTCCCCGGCCATGAACCTCCTCTCGGGCAAGATCGTCGAGGGCGGCGTCCAGATCGGCGACTACGTCGTTCCGGTGGCGCGCGAGATCCTGGCGAAGGCCAGCGGTGAGAGCGACCTGACCTTGGGCATCCGTCCCGAAACCTTCATCCCGGCCGAGGGCAACGACGGCATCGCCGTCGACGTCGCGGTCGTCGAAGAACTCGGCGCCGACTCCTACCTGTACGGCACCCGCGCCGGGCTGTCGGACGAGGAGAAGCTCAACGCCCCGCAGATCGTGGCCCGGCTGCAGTCGCGCCACCCGCTCGCACCGAACCAGACGGTCCGGCTCCGCCCGACCCCCGATTCGCTGCACGTGTTCTCCAACGCGTCCAGCAAGCGGATCAGCGACTGACCCGTCCGCTCGGCTCACGGCCCCGCTCGCGCTCGTCGCGGCGGGGCCGTTCCGCTGCAACCAGGATGCCCATCGGTTGCCATGCTCTGCGCGTCCGCCCCTGAAGCGCCCAGGTAGATGGTTGAATGGGGCCGTGCCTCGCTTCCTTGCGGCTCAGCCCGATGCCCGCCTGATCCCGCTTCCGTGGCACCTCCCTCTCGAGCAGTGGCCCACCGACGTCCTCGTGGCGCTCCCCCGCGGCATCTCCCGTCACGTCGTCCGGTTCATTCAGGTCGGCTCGGAGGTGTTCGCCGCCAAGGAGGTCCTCGAAGGCTCGGCGATGCACGAGTACCGGATGCTCACCGACCTCAACCGCCTGCGGGCCCCCGCCGTCGAACCGTCCGGCGTCGTCTCCGGCCGGGTGGACGCCCACGGCTCCCCCCTGGACTCGATCCTGCTGACCCGGCACCTGCAGTTCTCGCTGCCCTACCGGTCGCTGTTCTCCACCGGCGTGCGACGCGAAACCGTCTCCCGACTCATCGACGCCATGGTGGTCCTGCTCGCCAGGCTCCACCTGACCGGGTTCCTGTGGGGCGACGTCTCGCTGTCGAACATCCTGTTCCGCCGCGATGCCGGCGAGTTCGCCGCCTACCTGGTCGACGCGGAGACCGGCGAACTGCACGACACCCTGTCCGACGGCCAGCGCCTCCACGACCTCGACATCGCCGTGGTCAACCTGTTCGGCGAGTTCTCCGACCTGCGCGAAGGCCGACTGCTGGACGAGCAACTCGATCCGCTGGCCCTGGTCAAGCAGATCGAGACCCGCTACCACGATCTGTGGCAGGAACTCACCGGCGTCGAGGAGTTCGCCGGCAGCGAGTTGTCCCGCATCGAGTCGCGGGTGCGTCGGCTCAACAACCTTGGCTTCGACGTCGCCGAACTCGACATCCAGACCTCCCCCACAGGAGAGACCATCCGGATCCAGCCCAAGGTGGTGGACGCCGGGCATCACAGCCGCCGACTGCTGCGGCTGACCGGCCTCGACACCGAGGAGAACCAGGCCCGCCGCCTGCTCAACGACCTGGACACCTACCGGGTGCAGCACAGCCTCAGCCATGTGGAGGAGTCCGTCGCCGCCCACCAGTGGCTGATGAACGCGTTCCAGCCGGTCGTTACCGCGATCCCCCCCGACCTGGCAGGCAAACGCGAACCGGCGCAGATCTTCCACGAGGTGCTGGACTACCGCTGGTACCAGTCCCAGCGCGAGCGCCGCGAGGTGCCGCTCACCGAGGCGGTCCAGGGTTACATCCGCGATGTGCTCTCCGCACTGCCCGACGAGGTGATCTCGTCGGAGATGATCAGCCCCCTCGGCGAGACGCGCCAACTGGTCAACCCACTCGACCCGTCCCAGGGATTCGTGGACGAGGAGGACATGCCCGTCGACCCGTGGGAGGCCGAAGCCTACGCGCCGGGGACGGAGGTCCTTCCCGACCACCTCGACATCGACGCCCTGCGGCGCCGCGCCAGGAGCTGAGCGGGCCTTTCCCGTGCCGCCTGGCCGGTCTCGATAGGATGCCCGGGTGAGCCTTCGCCTGTATGACACCGCCAGCCGCACCAAGCGTGACTTCGTCCCGCTCGTGGAGGGGCACGTGTCGATCTATGCCTGCGGCCCGACCGTGCAGAAGGCACCCCACCTGGGGCACGTCCGCAAGGAGGTCAACTTCGACGTCCTGCGCCGTTGGCTGGAACACACCGGCTACGAGGTCACGCTGATCTCCAACATCACCGACATCGACGACAAGATCCTCATCCTGGCCGAAGAGTCCGGCGAGCCCTGGTACGCGCTGGGCTATCGCGTCGAGCAGGTCTTCCACCAGGCCTACCGTGCGCTCGGGATCAAGGCCCCCACCTACGAGCCACACGCCACCGCGCACATCCCCGAGATGATCGAGCTCATCGAGATCCTGATCGCCAAGGAACACGCCTACGCAGCCGCCGACGGCACGGGGGACGTCTACTTCGACGTCGCGAGCTGGCCCTCCTACGGCGAACTGTCCGGCCAGAAGGCCGACGAGATGGTCACCGGCGAAGGGGTCGACGAGCGCGGTAAGCGCGACCCGCGTGACTTCGCGCTGTGGAAGGGCACCAAGCCGGGCGAGCCCGCCACCGCGTCCTGGGATTCGCCCTGGGGCAAGGGCCGCCCCGGCTGGCACATCGAGTGCTCCGCCATGGCGGGCAAATACCTGGGGCCCAGCTTCGACATCCACGGCGGCGGGCTGGACCTGCGCTTCCCCCACCACGAGAACGAACTCGCCCAATCGCGGGCTGCCGGGCGTCCGTTCGCGAACTTCTGGGTGCACAATGCGTGGGTCACCCAGGCCGGGGAGAAGATGAGCAAGTCGCTGGGCAACACCGCCGACGTGCTCGATGCCGTCGCCCAGTACGGCGGACGCGCGATCCGGCTCTACCTGGCCGGCCCGCACTACCGCTCCTCCGTCGAGTTGTCGGATGAGTCGCTGGCCGAGTCGGCGGCGCAACTCGACCGTGTCGACTCCTTCCTCGTGCGCGCCGCCGCCAAAGTGTCGGCCACCGAGGTCGCGGGGGACGAACCGCTCGGCGACGTCCCGGCGGAGTTCGCCGCAGCCATGGACGACGACCTCGGCACACCCCAAGCCCTCGCCGTGCTGTTCAACACCGTGCGCGAGGGCAACCAGGCCCTCGACCGGGGCGACACGGTGGCCGTCGGCGCCGCGCTGGCGTCCGTGACAGCCATGCTCGGCGTCCTCGGACTCGACCCGGCCGCCCCCGAGTGGGCGTCCGAGAGCGCGACCGACGATCTCACCCCCGTCGTCGACCGCCTCGTCGCGACGGTGCTCAGCCAGCGCGAGCAGGCGCGCGCCCGCAAGGACTGGGCCTCGGCCGACGCCATCCGGGACGCGCTCAAGGACGCCGGCCTGACCATCGAGGACACCAAAGATGGGGCTCGTTGGAGCCTCGGGAAGGCCTGATCATGGCCGGAAACAGTCAACGCAAGGGTGCCGTCCGCAAGCGCGGCAAGGGCATCGGGAACGCCGGGATGACCGCCGGGTCGGGAGGCCGCGTCAAGCGCGGCCTCGAAGGCCGCGGCCCCACCCCGAAGGCCGAGGATCGTCCCTACCACAAGGCGTATCGCAGTCGGCGTCCTGAGGAGTCCCCCATCTCGACGAACAAGCCGCGAGGACGCCGCACCCCACCCGGGGAGCAGCGGGTCCGCACCGAGCAGCGCAAAGCTCCGGGCGCGGAGTGGGTCATCGGCCGCAACGCCGTCCTGGAGGCCCTCCAAGCGGGCCTGCCCGTGCGGCGCGGCTACCTGATGGAGGGCGCCGAGCGCGACTCCCGCATCAGCGACATCCTCCGGCTCGCCGCCGAGCAGGGGCAGACGCTCTTGCAGGCGTCCCGCTCGGAACTCGACCGGATGACCTCAGGAGCCGTGCACCAGGGGGTCGCCCTGCAGTTGCCGGAGTTCGAGTACGCACACCCCGGCGACGTACTCGACGCCGCCCTCGACCAGGCCGCCCCCCTCGTGGTGGCCTGCGACTCGATCACCGACCCGCGCAACCTGGGTGCCATCATCCGCTCAGCGGCAGCGTTCGGTGCCGCGGGCATCATCCTGCCCGAGCGTCGTTCCGCGCACATGACGGCGGCGTCCTGGAAGACGTCCGCCGGGGCGGCCGCACGCGTCCCGATTGCGCTGGCGACCAACCTCAACCGTGTGATCAAGGAGTACGCGGACGCTGGGTTCGTCGTCGTCGGACTGGCCGGAGAGGGGACGACCCCGATCGCGGAGATCCCCGGCGTCGAAGGACCGGTGCTGCTGGTGGTCGGTTCGGAGGGCGATGGGCTGGCTCGGCTGGTGCGCGACAACTGCGATGTGCTGGCGTCCATCCCGATCAGTTCCGCCGTGGAGAGCCTGAACGCGTCCGTGGCGGCGGCCATCGCCCTGTACGCCATCGAGGCCGCCCGCGACGCGGTGTAACCCGACCTGGAGGTAGCAGTCGTGATCATCGCCATGTGGGTCATCAACGGACTGCTCGCCGTGGTGTTCGTCGCTGCGGGAGCCGTGAAGATCGTGACCCCGGCCGAGGCACTGCGTGCCCGGGGAATGACCTGGGTCGAGGAGTACAAGCCCGCCACCGTGCGGGTGATCGGTGCCGCTGAGGTGCTGGGCGCCGTGGGCCTCATCGTGCCGCGGCTGATCTCGATCGCGCCGATTCTGACCCCGATCGCGGCATTGTGCCTCGCTGCGACGATGGCGGGTGCCGTCGCCACCCACGTGCGGCGCCAGGAGCCCTACGCACCCGCGCTGGTGCTCGGGGCGGCCTGCCTCGCCTCGGCTCTGCTGGGTTTCGTCGCGCACTGAGCCGGCTGGAACCACGGGTCGAGGCGAGCGCGTCCGGGCCACACTGATTCGTCTGGTTGGACTCAGCCTGCACGGGAGGACGGGGTTGATCGCGCGCCGCGTCAGTCGTCAACGGACGGAACCTCAGTCCTCGACACGCGGAACCTCAGTCCTCGACGGACGCAGCCTCAGTCCTCGACGGACGCAGCCTCAGTCCTCGACGGACGCGACGGCCGGCGCCCCTGAGGGGACGCCGGCCGAGGGAGCGCTCAGCCACAGAAGGCGGTGAGGCCTCCGTGCAGCGCGACGGGCTTGGTGACATCCGCGCAGATCGACGCGGACGCCCGGGCGGGCTGGCCACCGGACGGCTGCGCGGCCGGGGAGACACCCCAGGGGCGCGCCTGCGCCCCGAACAACTGGCTCAGCAGCGACGACCCGGCCGACTGGACCAGCCGGGTGTTGTCCGGATCCAGGCCCGCGGCCTGCGCGAAGTGTCGCATCGCCTCGTCGCGGCCCATCTGCGCGTCGATCAGGCCGTAGCGCTGGGCGTCGGCGGGGGCGAACAGTCCGGCACCCAACTGGTCGACGATCACGGCCTTGTCGATGCCACGCTTGGTCGACACGAAGTCGACGAAGTCCGCATAGAACGTGTCCGCGATGTTCTGCAGCTCCGCACGCTCGGCCTCGGTCAGGTCACGGTAGGGATCACCGGCGGTCTTGCCTGCACCCGCGCTGATGTACTCGCTGTCGATGCGCTCGGCGGCGACAACGCCCCCCAGGACGCTGCCCGCGGCGGTCACATTGTGGTAGCGCTCCAGCGGCCCCATCACGACGCCGATGCTGCCGACCGTCGCGCCGTGGTCGACGACGATCTCATCGGCCCCCGCCATCGTGTACATGCCACCAGAGGCGGACATCTCCTCCACGAACGCGAACACCTTGTGTCCGGTCCGCTGCCGATAGCGATCCACGGCGTCCGACATGGCACGCGAGCCCGAGATCGATCCCCCGGGCGTGTTCATCAGCAAGACGACGCCGCCCGCATCGTCGGCGGTCAGCGAGTCCAGCACATCGGCAACCTCATAGCCGAACGTGCCCTCGGTGAGGCCGAGACCGTCGCCGCCCGACGTCTGGATCGTGCCGGTCACGGGGATCGCCCGCAGCCGGCTCGTCGCGGTGTCCTTGCCCCACACCGTCGACAAGGTCTCCGCCTCGGGGCGGCTCCCGGCCGCCAGCGTTGCCCCCGTGGCCGCGAAGGCCATCAGAACCAGCCCGCCGACGATGCTGGCGACCAGGCTGGCCGCGATGATGGCCAGGCCGACGCCGAGTCCAGCACCTGCTCCCAACCCGAAGCCACGCCGGAACGGCGTCTCCGGACGCCCACCGCGTCCGGGCGGATACGGGGGTTGGCGCGGCGGAAGCAC
>NZ_DAIOIA010000027.1:26452-29486 GCF_036744435.1 Propioniciclava sp.
TGCGCCGCAGGAGGCGCTTCGCTGGGCTGCGCCGCAGGGGGCGCGCTCTGATCGTCGGGTCGGTTCTCGTCCTGGGGCTGGTCAGCCATGGTCACCTCTGGTCGTGGGGTTGGGGGTACCACCAACCTAGCGGGCGCACCAGACCCCCGCGGCTGGCCTCAGCGTCCGCCGGGCGCCACGGGGTCGGGGCGGAAGTGGCACGTTGATAGATTGTCGGCACCGACGACCTTGCACAGGAGATGTTCGTGTCCGACCACGCCGCAACCGCGTCCAGCGTTTACACCCAAGCCTTGTCGATCATCAGCAGCGTCGAACCGCGCATCGGCGACGCCATCGGCGCCGAACTGGCCGACCAGCGCGCCTCGCTCAAGCTGATCGCCTCCGAGAACTACGCCTCGCTGGCGACGCTGCTCACCATGGGCAACTGGCTCAGCGACAAGTACGCCGAGGGCACGATCGGACACCGGTTCTACGCCGGTTGCCAGAACGTCGACACCGTCGAGTCGGTGGCCGCCGAGCACGCCCGCGCACTGTTCGGGGCCGAATACGCCTACGTGCAGCCCCACTCCGGCATCGACGCCAACCTCGTCGCCTACTGGGCGATCCTGAACAAGCGCATCGAGGCGCCCGCGCTGGAGCGCCTGGGAGCCAAGAACGTCAACGACCTCACCGAGGCCGACTGGGAGGAGCTGCGCCGCACGTTCAACGAGCAGCGCGTCATGGGCATGAGCCTGGACGCCGGCGGTCACCTCACCCACGGCTTCCGCCACAACATCTCCGGCAAGATGTTCGCCCAGCACTCCTACGGCACCGACCCCGAGACCGGGCTCATCGACTACGACGAGCTCCTCGCCGCCGCCCGCGAGTTCAAGCCGCTCATCCTGGTGGCGGGCTACTCCGCCTACCCCCGTCGGGTGAACTTCGCGAAGATGCGCGAGATCGCCGACGAGGTGGGCGCCACCCTGTTCGTCGACATGGCGCACTTCGCTGGGCTGGTCGCCGGCAAGGTGTTCACCGGCGAGGAGAATCCGGTCCCCTATGCGGACGTCGTCGCCTCCACCACCCACAAGAGCCTGCGTGGCCCGCGAGGCGGCTTCTTGCTGTCGACCCCCGAGTACGCCCCGTTCATCGACAAGGGCTGCCCGATGGTCCTCGGCGGTCCGCTGTCGCACGTGATGGCCGCCAAGGCAGTCGCGTTCGCCGAAGCGCGGACGCCTGACTTCCAGTCCTACGCGCAGCAGGTCGCGGACAACGCCCAGACGCTGGCCGAAGGCCTCCTCAAGCGGGGCGTCCGGCTGGTGACAGGCGGCACCGACAACCACCTCGTCCTGCTCGACGTGGAGAGCTCCTTCGGGCTGACCGGCCGCCAGGCGGAGTCCGCCCTGCTGGATGCGGGCGTCGTCACCAACCGCAACTCGATCCCCCGCGACCCCAACGGCGCCTGGTACACCTCCGGTGTCCGCATCGGGACGCCCGCCCTCACCTCACGCGGTTTCGGTGCCGCCGAGTTCGACCAGGTGGCCGCGCTGATCGCCGACGTGCTCGCCAACACCACCCCGGTCACGGCGTCCACGGGCAAGCCGGGCAAGGCGAAGTACACCCTGGCCGACGGCGTCGCGGAGCGCACCAAGGCGGCGTCGTCCGAGCTGCTCGACGCGAACCCCCTCTACCCGGGGCTGGAGCTGTGAGGCGTCCCTGACACCACGAGGGCCCCGCACCGATCCCGGTGCGGGGCCCTCGTGCGTCCGGGTCAGCGCCTGCGGTCTCCTGCTCCCAAAGCAGGCAACACGTGAGGCCCTCGTGCGTCCGGGTCAGCGTTCGAGGAGGCGACCCTCCACGGTGGTGATGAAGTGCCGCAGCGACTCCGGCAGGTCCGACAGCTCCCAGCCGGCGGGACCGTGATACCAGCTCAGATCGGTCTCGTCCGGGTCGGGATCGGTGTCGGTGGCCGCCAGTCCATCAAACCAGCGACCCAGCCCGCCCAGCACGATGGCGTACGGGAGCACCTCGGACAACTCCGTCTCCGCCTTGGTGGGCGGCATCTCGTCGGTCGGCTGGGTGAGGAGCTGACCGCGCAGGATGTCGAGCCCCTCGAGCACCTTGATTCCGGCCAGGGTGCGCGCCGGAGCATCCTGAATGACCCAGCCGAACCCTGCCGCCAGCGCCACCAGCACCAGCCCCAGCAGGCCGAACTCGGTGAAGGCGATCAGCAGCCCGGCGAGGACGGCGGCGACTCCCAGGCCGACCCAGGTGGCCGTCGCGAACGCGTTCTTGCGCACGTCGGGGCGCCGGGCGAACCACCCGCTGGCGACCACATCGTCGTACAGCTCGCCTTGCAGCCGCGGCAGCACCGTCCCGATGCGTCCCGACAGTTCCGACACCCGGGCCGGGGCTCCGTCCGCGGGCTGGAGCGCACCCAGCAGCGTGGCCTCGAACGGTCGCAGCTCGCGCGGGTTCTCCTCGCGCACGTGCAGTTCCCAGTCGCCCTGCGCGAACCGGCCCCGCGGCAACTCACGGATGAGTAGCGAGCCGTGCACGGCCAGATCGACCAACGTGGCCGTGACGTCGACCGGGTCGGCGCGACCGTCCATGAGGGTGCCGACCTGTCCGGGGCGAACCCCGTCGGAGACCTCGAACTCGCTGCGGCCGGGGCCCACAGGCCGGAAGCTCCCCACGATGGTGGGCGTCAGATCCGGGGAGGGCTCGCGCCGGAGGCGGTGCGACAGGTAGTAGAGCGCGCCCAGGCCGGCGAGCGCGACGATGGCCGCGAGCCCGAGCGGCAACGGGTTCAGGGACAGCGCACGATCGAGCGTCCAGTGATGGGTCAGCACCGCGTTCGAGGCAACCGAGCCCGGCGCGAACCGCAGCGTCACCTGGACGACTTCGCCTGCGCCACGCGGGCCGTCGTGGAAGGTCGGGTCGGGGGCGTCGTGCGTCCCGCCGCGGTACCAGCCACAGGCGCCGGGGGCGGCGGGGGAACCAGCCTCGCAGTCGATCATGGTGAACGGTGCGGGGGCATCCACGGTGGCGTCGA
>NZ_DAIOIA010000028.1:0-1661 GCF_036744435.1 Propioniciclava sp.
CCCACCATCTCGCTGGTCGCCATCCCGATCGTGTCCTACAGCGTCGCCCGCTGGACCCCCGGACGCATGGCACGCTCGGTGATCGTCATCGGCGCCATCGCGTCGGTGCTCGGGCCGCTGACCTGGTTCGGCGTCTACGCCAGCAACCCCAACGCCGACATCCTGTTCTGGGGGGCCTGCCTGGGCGCCGTGCTCACCCCGTACGCCATCGGACGCCGTTCGCGTGAGGTCGCCGAGTCCCGGACCCGCCAGGTGCATGCCGCCGAGGAGCGCTACCGCCTCCTGCTGGCCGAACGCGAGCAGCAGAACCGACTCTTGGAGGCGTCCACCCGCGCCATGATCGCCCGCGAACTCCACGACATCGTCGCCCACTCGCTGTCGGTCATGATCGTCCAGGCCGAAGGCGGACGCGCCGCCGCGACCCGCAAGCCCGAGGTGGCTGCGGAAGCCCTCGACACGATCGCCGAGACTGGACGCGAAGCCCTCCACGAGATGCGCCGCATCGTCGGCGTCCTGCGCGCCGGCCCCAACGAAGAACCCGCCTCCTACGCCCCCGCGCCCACCCTCGAAGAGATCCCCGACATGGTGGCTCGCACCAGCGATCGGATCACCCTCGTCGTCCAGGGCAACCCGCAGCCCGTCTCCCAGGCGCTCGCGCTCACCGCCTACCGCGTCACCCAGGAGGCGCTGACCAACTTCCTCAAGCACGCGGGCTCCGAGGCGACGGCCGTCGCGACGCTCACCTACTCGGCGCGCTCCATCACCGTCGACGTGGTGGACAATGGGCACGGCGTGGACGACCCCACCGACGGCGGCGGGAACGGCCTGCGCGGCATGTACGAGCGGGTCTCCTCCATGGGAGGCTCGCTGGCCGCCGGACCGCGCGACGACGGTCCGGGCTTCCGTGTCCACGCGGTGATCCCCATCGGGGACGCCGCCCGCAACGCCGCCAGAGAGGGAATACAACGATGAGTTCCGACACGATCCGGGTGTTCCTGGCCGACGACCAAGCGCTCGTGCGCAGCGGCTTCCGCATGCTGATCGACTCCGAGGACGACCTCGAAGTCACCGGCGAAGCACCCAACGGGGCCGACACGGTCGCCGCGCTGCTCACCTCCCCCGCCGACGTCGTCCTCATGGACATCCGCATGCCCGTCATGGACGGCGTCGAAGCGACCCGCCGCATCGTCGAAGCGGGCATCGAAACCCACGTCCTCGTGCTCACCACGTTCGACCTGGACGAGTACGCCTTCGCCGCCCTCAAAGCCGGCGCGTCCGGCTTCATGCTCAAGGACGCCCGCCCCACCGACCTGCTCAACGCCATCCGCAACGTGGCCGCCGGGGACGCCGTCGTCGCCCCCTCCACGACGCGACGCCTCCTCGACCACGTCGTCCCGACGCTCTCCCCCACCCCCGGCGAACACGATCCCCGCCTCGCGCTCCTCACCGAACGCGAACGCGAAGTGCTCCTCGAAGTCGCCGGCGGGTCGACGAACGCCGAGATCGCCAAGACCCTCTACATGGCCGAGGGCACCGTGAAGACCCACATCGGACGTCTGCTGACCAAACTCCAAGCCCGCGACCGCGTCGGACTGGTGCTGTTCGCCTACGAGAACGGCCTCGCCGGGCACTGATCGACACGGCGGCACCACAGCAGTCCC
>NZ_DAIOIA010000028.1:1761-6070 GCF_036744435.1 Propioniciclava sp.
CCGGCTCACTCGTGTCGTCGCTCTCAGGACGCCAGCCTCTCGATCAGCTCCGGGGCGATGGCGCGCAGCGCCCGCACTCCCTGCGAGCAGCGTTGTCGCACCGCCGCCGCGGACGCCCCGAGCGCACGTCCCGCGGAGGCGCTGGTGCGGCCCTCCACATAGACGCTGTGCAGCGTCGCCCGGGTCAGTTCGCTGATCGCCCCCAACTCGACTCCCTCGCGCAGCACCTCCTCGATGTCGCCCCACGCCTCCTCCACGCGCGGACGGCTCGGCGTGGTGTCGGCGTCCCAACCGGGCAACTCCACCCCCTGTTGCCGCCCTGCGGATTTCACCGATTTGAGGGTGTCGAGCACCAAGTTGGCGGCCACTCGACGGCGTCGACGCCCCAGCGGGTAGGAAGCCACACGTTCCCACATCGCCGCCAGGTAGTCCGGGAGGGTCGCCGTCGGATCCGAGGCGGCCATGAGCACCAGTTTGCCCACGAAAGCCTGCAGCACGACGCGTCCGGCCAGCCGGTCGCCGCCCCGATGCAGGGTGAGCAACCCCAGCAGGACGGCGTCGGGGTCAGCCCCGATCGCACCGAGGATTCCGGCCAAGCCCGCCTCCGTCGCCTCCCGTCCACAAGCCAGCCGCCAGCGGGCGGGAAGGGTGGTGTGCTCGTCGCACAGGGCTCCCCACTCGCGGTTCAGCGCAGTGAGCGTGGGGGTGAGGTGTTGGCGGGTCATGGTCCGACTCTGCCGAGCAGGTGTTGTCCGAAGTGTTGTCCGAACGTCACCAGGTGTTGTCCGGGTGGTGTCTGGAGGTTCGTAATTCACCACGGACACACACAGTTGAACCGGCAAGGTTGCGAAATGAACACGGCCATCCCCACACGATTGCAGCCGACGGGGGCTTGACATAATCTCGGTTGTAGCCCGGGGGGCTGCTGGTTGGGGTGCCGCAGTCCCTCGGCGCCGTACTTTACGGACCGAGTCTCAGCGTCGAGATCTAGGTGGCCCGCTCCAGCATCCGCTGCAGGAAGTCGGCCAAGTCACCAGATTCCCCGTCACGGCCACCCCGCCCCACCACCAACTCCGGCAGCGACGGCTCCAGTTTCACGCCGCGCAACCGACCCCACGTGGACGACGGCACCGTCAAGACGAACCACTCCCCCGACTCGCCGACCGCCACCGACTTCTTGTTGTTGACGTACCAACCGACCTTGTCAGTCCGCACTCGGCGGCCGTCCAGTTGCGTCGCCACCAGCGGCTCGGGCGCGATGCCACGCTCACGCGCCGTCGCGACGAACCCGTCGATCAGCACCTGCGCCGCCTGCGCCTCGCCGCGCTTGGCGCCCTCGGCCATCGCGGCCATGCGCAAGGCGTCCGCGCGGCGCTGCTCGGGAGTCGATGAGGTCACGGGTGCAGCCTACGCGTGACAACCGACAATCCTCCGCGTGCGCATCGGCAAGGCTCTGGCTACGGTGAAGCGTCACTCAACCCGGGAGGATCCGTGACCGCAACCCTCGAGGTGCACCCCGCGCACGCCGACGCCCCCTACGTCCTGGCGCTCGACGTCGGCAGTTCGGGAACCCGGTCAGGGATCTACGACCGCCTCGCACGTCCCGTCCGCGGCTTCCGGGCCAAGCGCCCGCACGCCTTCACGACGCTCGCCTCCGGGGCGTCCACCATCGACGCCGACCAGGTCACCGAGGAGATCCGCCAGGCCATCGACGCCGTCCTGGACGGCTTTACCGCCCCCATCGCGGGCGTCGCCCTCGACACGTTCGCGTCCAGCCTCGTCGGGGTCGACGCCGACGGGCACGCCATCACGCCCTGCTACACGTACGCGGACAGCCGCTGCGCCCCGCAGGTGAACTACCTCAAGAGCATCCTCAACGAGGACGCCACCCAGCAGCGCACCGGGACCCGGCAGCACACCGGCTACCTGCCCCCGCGGTTCCTGTGGCTCAAACAGAACGACCCGGGCACGTTCGCGCGCGTCCGGCGCTGGATGAGCCTCGGCGAGTACGCCTGGTGGCGGATCCTCGGCACCACCGCCGCCGGGACGTCGACGGCCGCGTGGACGGGCATGCTGGATCGCCGCAACGGAACCTGGGACGCCGCCCTCCTCGACCTCGTCGGCGTTGACGCCGAGCAACTGTCGCCCATCGCGTCCCCGCTGCAGCCCCTCACCCCGCGGACCTCCGTCGCGCGGGATTGGCCCGCGCTGGCCGATGCCCTGTGGTTCGCGCCGATTTCCGATGGGCACTCCCAATCCATCGGCGCCGGCTCGGTGGACTCGTCCATCGCCGTGCTGTCGGCGGCCACGTCCGGCGCGTTCCGCGTCCTGGTCTCGGGCGACCTGGAGAACCTGCCGCGAGGGCTGTGGTGCAACCGCGTCAACGAAGAACACTCGATCCTCGGCGGAGCTCTCAACGATGTCGGCCGGGCCGTCACCTGGCTGCACGACACCCTCAAGCTGCCCGATGCCGATGAACTGGATGCCGCCCTACAGGCGGACCCGCGCCCCGGGTTGCCCGTAGTGCTGCCGTGGTTCTCCGGGGAACGCTCGACCGGCTGGGTCGGTGAGGCGCGCGCCGTGTTCCACCGGGTCTCCGCCGCGACGACGCCGCTCGACCTGTACCGCGCCACCCTGGAGGGCGTCGCCTTGTCGTACGTACGGATCCTGCGGGAGCTGATCCTCGTGATCGGTCAGCCCCAGGAGATCATCGCCACGGGACGCGCGGCCAGCGCCCAGCCGGGCCTCATGCAGATGATCGCCGATGCGGCCGACGTGCCGGTGATCCCGCTCACGCTGAAGCGTTCGACGCTGCGCGGTACCGCCCTCTCGACGCTGCCCGTCCTGGCCCCCGACGCCACCCCGGCGCTAGCCCCGCGCGGCGAACCGTTCGAGCCGCATCCGGATCGCCTGGGGTACTACCACCGCCGCATGGAACGCTTCGGGGTCGTCTACGACAAGCTCATCGCCCACGCCAACTGACCCGCCACCCGTCCGCCGAGGACTGAGCCTGTCGGCACCGAGGACTGCCCCCTGCCTCGCCGAGGACTGAGCTTGTCGACATCGACGACTGGAGTTGAGCCGCCCAAGACGAAGCTTCTCGACGCCGAGGACTGAAGCTCCGACTGCCGAGGACCGGACCTTACAGCGTCGAGGACTGAGGCTCGCGCGGTCGAGGACTCGTGACGGTCTGCCTCAGGCCCAGGGCATCCGACGCCGCCGCGGCCGGTCCTCTCGAAGGCGCCGGTAGTCACGCGCCTCGGGGCACAGAGCATGATCGACCCGTCGGTGCCCGAGATCCCTCGACAGGCCTTCCACGAAAGTGGGCACCGCATCCACATCGGCGCTGGTCCAACGGATCACGCGGTATCCCAGCGACTCGAGTCGCGCCTGCCGCAGACCCTGTGCCGCCACCACGTCGTCCCTCGTCTCGCCTGGGCGGAGCAGCGTCGAGTACTTCACCTCGCCGTCGAACTCCGCGACCAGCCGGTGCGCCGGCCAGAAGAAGTCGCTGCGCGCGACGAACAGCACCCCGTCGAAGAACTCGTGCTGGAGCAGTGGCATGGGCAGATCGTGTTGGAGCATGAGGGCCCTCGCCATCGACTCATACGGGGACTCGCTGCGCGGATCCGCCCGGCGGGCCGCCTCTGACGCGAGCCTGCAGCCACGCCCGCCATCACTCAACCCCTCCAGAACCGGCCTGGGGACGCCCAGGCGCAGCGCGGCATCCGCGACGGCGAGCGACGGCCCGAAGCGGTAGCGGCGCATCAGATCGGACGCCGTCTGCGCGAGCGACGTGACGCAGAGGCCGTTCACCATCACGGTGCGGGGCGGGCGCTGCGGAGCGCGGTAGCGATGCACCCACCGCGTCCGGTTGCCGTGGGCGTTGCCTGGCAGCATCACGTGCGCCAGATCGAGGTGCGGCGCCCACATCGGCAGTCCGTGGACGGCCGCTGCCGACTCAAAGCAGAAGGCCGCACCGGGGGATAGCGTGCCGGCCACCGCGTGCAACTGACGCACATGCAGGTCGACGTCCGTGGAGGCGCCAGCGCGAAGGACGATGCCGCGGTGCACCCGCACCCTGGTCTCAGGAAGATCCGCCGTGTTCACCATGCCATGACGTTGGGCGTCAGACCCTCGGGCGCGTCACCAAGGGGCGCCGGTGTGGATAACTCGCATCCCTCCGCGCGCCTCGGGCCGCCCTCCTGTGGACAACCTGGCGTCCTTCCGAGCAGGCATCGAGTCCTGGAGGGTCGAATCCTCAGTCCTCGGCCTCCGGGGCCTCAGTCATCGGCGGGTCGAGCCCGAG
>NZ_DAIOIA010000028.1:6170-15566 GCF_036744435.1 Propioniciclava sp.
AGCCTCAGTCCTCGGCGGGCCGAACCTCAGTCCTCGGCGAGGTGAGGCCGCCGGACGAGAGCGGGATCGGGGAGCGTCAGAGGGAACCGGGGTCCAGGAGCGACGCGAAGTCGGGGACGTCGGCGAACTCGTCTGCGTAGTCCGTCGCCGGGCGTGCCTGGACCAAGTCTGCGAACGCGCGACCGGCGGCGGAGATGCGGCGCGAGAGCCCCGAATCCTCACCACCCCAGTCGTCCGTGGCGGCGAACACCGCGATCGGTGCCACCGTGGCCTTCAAGTAGAAGAACAGTGGCAGCATCGCGTTGTCGATCGCCAGGCTGTGGCGCGCCGAACCCCCCGTGGCCGCCAGCAGCACCGGACGCCCGGCCATGATGCCCTCGTCCATCAGATCGAAGAACAGCTTGAACAGCCCGTTGACGCCCGCGTTCAACACCGGCGACACCGCGATGACCCCGGACGCCGTGCCGACCAGGTCGAATGCCTCCCGCAGCGCCTTGGTGGGCACGTGCGAGGTGTAGAGCTGCGCCAGATCCACCGCGAGGTCACGGAGTTCGAGGACGGCCACGTCGCTGCGCACACCCTGGGCGTCCAGCGTGGCGGCGGCGAGCCGGTCCCCCAGCATGCGGGACGAGGACGGCGTCCCCATGCCCGCGCTGATCACCACCAGGGAGCTCATCACGCCTCCACCGCGAAGCTCGACGCCTCGGCTTGCTCGTAGGGGGACTGCCCGGTGACGTCGTCGGCACCGACCGGCACGTGAGCCTCCGCCAGCGTCCCGGCCGCGCGGGCGGCGGCCACCATCGACGCGTGCGTGGGTGCCTCCGGAATGTGCGCGGGACGCCCCTCGGCGAAGCCCTTGCGCAGGTCGGGCAGGATCTCGCCGAGCAGGTCGAGCTGCTCCAAGACAGTCTTCAGCGGCAACCCGGCATGGTCGATGAGGAAGAGCTGACGCTGGTAGTGGCCGACGCCGTCACGGAAGGACAGCGTCCGCTCCAGGACCTCCTGCGGGGAGCCGACGGTGAGCGGCGTCTGCGCGGTGAAGTCCTCCAGCGAGGGGCCGTGACCGTAGACGGGCGCCACGTCGAAGTAGGGCCGAAACTCGTTGACGGCGTCCTGGCTGTTGCGGCGCATGAAGAACTGCCCGCCGAGCCCGACGATGGCCGTGTCGGCGGCCCCGTGCCCGTAGTGCTCATAGCGGCGCCGGTACAGCTCGACCATCCGCTTGGTGTGGTCCATCGTCCAGAAGATGTTGTTGTGGAAGAAGCCATCCCCGTAGTAGGCGGCCTGTTCGGCGATCTCGGGGGTGCGGATGGAGCCGTGCCACACGAACGGCGGGATGCCGTCGAGGGGGCGCGGCGTCGAGGTGAAGCCCTGCAGCGGGGTGCGGAACTTGCCCTGCCAGTCGACGACGTCCTCGGTCCACAACCGACGCAGCAGCGCGTAGTTCTCCACGGCCAGCGCGACGCCCTGGCGGATGTCCTTGCCGAACCAGGGGTACACCGGCCCGGTGTTGCCGCGCCCCATCATCAGGTCGACGCGTCCGTCGGAGAGGTGCTGCAGCATGGCGTAGTCCTCGGCGATCTTCACCGGGTCGTTGGTCGTGATCAGCGTCGTGGACGTCGAGAGCAGCAGCCGGCTGGTCTGGGCGGCGATGTAGCCGAGCGTCGTCGTCGGGGAGGATGAGTAGAACGGCTCGTTGTGGTGCTCGCCCAGGGCGAAGACGTCCAGGCCGATGTCCTCGGCCTTCTTCGCGATGGCGACGCCGGCCTTGATGCGCTCGTGTTCGGACGGGGTGCGGCCCGTCGTCGGGTCGGTCGTGACGTCACTGACCGTGAAGATGCCGATCTGCATAACCCACTCCTGTAGTTGAAATCTCAACTATCCTAACGACCGGGCACCCCGATCCATTCCCGCAGCACGTCGGCATCCGCCTACACGGCCCGCCTGCGAGGCCCCGGGCCCCGTCCGCCGAGGACTGAGCCCCACCTCACCGAGGGCTGAGGCCACCGCCACCGCCACCGCCACCGCCACCGAAGACTGAGGCCACCGTCGCCGAGGACTGAGGGTGGCAGCGCCGAAGACTTGAGGCCCTCCAACTAGACACGCCTACGCCTACTGCGCCGGTCCGGTGAAGGTGACCGGGACGAAGTCCCGTTGCATCGCCGCCTACTCCTCCATCACCGACCCGTTCAACACGAACCGTTACTCAGAAATCACAGGCACCAACATCGGGTGCGCCACCACACCGTCGGTCGCGAGGCTGTCGTCGCCCGCGCTGAATCGGGCAACCGCGCCCGGCTCAACAGGTGAACGGGCCGTCGGCCGTCGCCGGACCGTCGACGCGGCACAACTGCAGGCCCCGCGCCTCCAAGCCCTGCTTCATCTCCGCGATGGCTTGGGTGTTGAACGCATGCCATTGCATGTGCATCAGCACAGTGTCGCCAGCCTCCGCGTACTGCACAACCTCACCGACGACCTGCTCCTGCGGCTTGCCGCGCCAGTCCTCGGTGTCGAAATCCCACAGCCAGATCTTCATTCCCAACGACTCGATCACCTGCTTGACGTGCTTGTTGGTCGCCCCATAGGGCGGACGCACCCAGGCGCCCTGCACAGCCGGGGGACTCAACTGCTTACGGATCGCGTCATCGGAGATCTTCGTGAACTGTGGGTGCGAGACACTGTGCGAATACACGAACATGCCGTGTTGCCGGGCGAAGTCCACATCGATCTTGCCCTCCTGGACGCACGACCCCAGCGCGAACAACACCACCCGGACGCCCAATGCCTCCACGCCCGTCACTGTTTGCTTGAACTCGTCCAGCGAGCGCGGACAGTCGTCGAAGGTCAGCACGATCCGATCCGTCGTGTTGGGACCCGCGGTGTGTCCCTCGCCTGGGCCAGGACGCCGCTGTTCGACCGGCTTGCCCGTGACGTAATCCGAGGGCCACGGAGTGGGAAGCCCCGTGATCAACGGCACGGACGTCGGCGTCACCACCGGCTCCGCCGACGGGGACTCGCTCGGCGTCGGCGAAGGATCCGCGCCGGACGCGGACGGTGACGCTGGAGCGTTCGGCGGCACCTGAGCGCACGCGGTCAGGGCGAGCAGCAGGGACGCGAGAAGGATGGTCGCGCGGGTCGCGGCCTGGGGAAGAGACATGGGGGCACCCTCGGATCTATTGACCGTCCCATCCTTGCCTGACCACCCGCCGAACCCAAGCCCAGTTATCCGCCGATCAGGAGCGATCAGCCCGGATTCGCCGGTGACAAGGCCGCGTCCCCCTTCTCGCCGTCGAGCTGCGACAGAGTCGCTACCGTGGGCCGAGGGACGGCGGGTGCAGGATGGACTCATGTCTGACGCCATGAAGACCGCACGGAACCTAGTGGCCGACTCGCGCCGCGTCCTGGCCGTCACGGGGGCGGGCCTGTCCACGGCGTCCGGGATCCCCGACTTCCGCGGGCCGCAAGGGCGCTGGACCCAGGATCCCGAGGCGGAGAAGATCTCGACGCTGTCGTACTACCTCCACGACGAAGGCGTCCGCCGCAAGGCCTGGCAGGCGCGGCTGACCTCGCCGGCTCGCACCGCGCACCCCAACCCGGGCCACCGCGCACTGGTCGACGTGGAACGCTCAGGGCGACTCGCCGGCATCGTGACGCAGAACACCGACGGCCTGCACCTGGCTGCCGGGTCAGATCCGGCGATCGTGTTCGAGGTGCACGGGAACGCGCGTCGGTGGCGCTGCGAGGATTGCGGGGCCGAAGGCCCGATGGACGAGATGCTCGCCCGCGTCGAGGCTGGCGATCCAGATCCGCGCTGCCCGGTGTGCGGCGGCATCACGCGTGCGACGGTGATTCTGTTCGAAGAACAGTTGCCCGCCGACCTGCTGGACGCCGCGATCACGTTGGCCGAGCACGCCGACCTGGTGCTGGCGATCGGCACGTCCCTGACGGTGCATCCGGTGGCGGGGCTCGTCCCGTACGCGGTGGGACACGGAGCACGACTGGTGATCCTGAACGCCGAGGAGACCCCCTACGACCACCTGGCTACGGCCATCATCCGAGGTCCAATCGCCGAAACCCTGCCGGAGATCACCAGCGGACTCACCCCGCTCGAACCCGACCTCCCCCACCCCGACCCCGCCGAGGACTGAGGTTCTTGCCGCCGAGGACTGGGCCTGGGTCCGCCGAGGACTGAGGTTCACCTGCCGAGGACTGGGCCTGGGTCCGCCGAGGACTGAGGGTTCACCTGCCGAGGACTCGGGCGTGACCCATCGAGGCTCGGGTTGGAACCGTCGCGACTCGGGCCCGGGCCGACCGCTCAGCTCACCGGGTCCACCCCGAGAGCCAAACCCGAGACGAGAAGTCCAACCCCAAGTCGTCGTGCAGTTCACCCTCGCCGATGCCCGGCAGGCTGACGCTCAACACCCCGCCGTCCTCCCCGCCCTGCCACGACAAAACCGCCTGGGCAGATGAACGGCCCGGCAAACTGAGCGCCGTCAGGTGGGTGTCCTCGGCGTCCAGTGTGAGGTAGTCGGTCATGCCTTCGCGTCCTCCCAGCCACAGCTTCGGGGCTGCCAGTTCGACGCTCTCATCCGAACAGTTGTAGACCGTCAGCAGGACGCGATTGTTGTTCGCACCCCGATCGACCGGCGAAAAGTCGATGAGCGGCTGTCCCGACGACTGACAGGTGGGCGACCACTCGCCCTTGCGTTGCGTCAACACCGGCGCGCCGGTCGCTGTCGGCGGAGCCGCCTGCCGCTCCGGGGTTGATGCGGGAAGCGGCGGTTGGGGCTGCATCACGTAGACCGCCCCCGCGGCCACGAGCAGCGTCGCCGTGGCCAACGTGATCCGAGACAAAACGTGCACTCAGTCATTGGACCATGCTGGGGCGTCCTCGGCGTCAGTCCAGGGTCTCGGTCCGCGTCCGAGAGGCCTCCGAGGACGCCGGACAGCCCGCCCGCGTCGGGGATGGGGCCCCCGACGCCTTCGACGCCAGTCCTCGCTCGTCAGCCCCGAGACCTCGGCGGGCTGAGGTTCAGTCCTCGGCGGCCCCAAGGCCAGTCCTCGGCGGGCAGAGCCTCAGTCCTCGGCGAGCCCAAGCCCAGTCCTCAGCGAACAGAGCCTCAGTCCTCGGCGGGATGGGCCAGCGTTGCGCGTTCAGGAGGAAGGAGCGTCCAACCAACTGCCCCGGTACAGGACGCGCTGCACGGACCACGCGGCATCCAGGACGACGGCGTCCGCACGGGTGCCGGGCGCGAAGGTGCCCACGGGCGCCAGGCCCAGGTAGCGCGCCGGACGACTGGTGGCCGCCTGCAGGGCGACTTCCGGCGCGACACCCGCGGCAATCACGTGGGCGACTGCCCGATCCAGGGTCAGCGTGGAGCCCGCAATCGTGTTCGTCCCCGCGATGTGCGCCACCCCGTCCGTCACCTCGACGGGCAGGTCCCCCAGCACGTAGGCCCCATCCGCGCAGCCGGTCGCCGCCATGGCATCCGTCACCAGAACCACACGGTCATTCACCTGCATCACCCACGCCACCAGTTCGGGACGCAGGTGGACGCCGTCCGCGATGAGCTCCGGCCACACGCGCATGTCCTCTAGCAGCGCCAGCACCGGACCAGGCTCGCGATGCTTCAGCCCGGGCATGGCGTTGAACAGGTGGGTCGCCCCCGTCGCCCCCGCGTCGATGGCAGCCAGCGTCTGCTCATACGTGGCCGCGGTGTGCCCGATCGCCGCGACGGCTCCGCGGTCGACGATCGCGGCGATCGCCTCCAGCGCACCGGCGCGCTCCGGCGCAATCGTGACCATCCGGACCGTCCCCCGCCCCGCGTCCAGCAGCCGCTCGACGTCGGCGCGCATGGGGTCGCGGAGCTTGTCCACGGGGTGAGCGCCCTTGTAGTCGGGGCTCAACCAGGGACCCTCGAGATGGATGCCGAGCAGGTCCCCCGCGTCCACCAGCGGGGCCAGCCGTCGAATCTGCGCCTCGAGTTCGTCCAGCGACTGCGTGACCAGGGACGCGACCACCGCCGTGGTCCCATGGCTCCGGTGCAGCGCGGCGGCCGTCGCCGGATCATCCGCGAACGCAGCCCCGCCGCCGCCGTGATCGTGGACGTCGACGTAGCCGGGCGCCAACGTCACGTCCCCAAGATCCACGACCTCGCCAGGCCCCTCCTCCGGGGCACCGACCGCGACGACAGCCTCGCCTTCGAGGACCAGTTCGCCCGGGGTGAGCATCTGAGTTCCGGTGAACACTCGCGCGGCACGCACTCGCAACATGGGCCGTCCTCCTGGTGGGCTGCAGATCCGGGACAGGTCCGCCCCGCTGGTGCGAAGCGTAGTCCGGGTCCGACTTCATGAGGCCCCCACAGGAGGGGATCCCGAGACCGCGGTCCGATGGTGACCCGGGCGGCCGCGACCTACGCTGGCCCTATGAGCGCCCAGGTCGTCTTCGTGCATGGAATCCGCACATCCGGGACGATGTGGCGACGCCAGGCCACCCACCTCCAGGCGTCCGGTGTCGGCGTCCGAAGCGTCGACCTCCCCGGTCACGGCACCCGCATGGACGAGGCGTTCACCCTGGAGGGCGCGCTCGCCACCATCGACGCCGCCGTCCAGGACGCCGCAGCGGAGGGGCCGGTGCTGCTGGTGGGGCATTCGATGGGCGGCATCCTCGCCACGGCTTATGCCGGGACGACCCCTTCGGCGCCGATTGCGGGGCTGGTCGCTGCCTCATGCACATCGCTACCGCGGGGCATCGGCCTCGCCGCCTACCGCGTCATCTTGCGCGTCGTCGACCGCCTACCCGGACGCGGCCTGGGGCTGACCCGGCTGATGCTGGCCGCGACGCTCCCCGAGGACACACGTGGGGACTTCGCCGCCGGTGGCTACGCTCTCGACGCCCAGGACGCCGCCTTGGCCAGCCTGGCGGCACTCGATCTGCGAGCTGCCGTGCAAGATCTGAAGGTTCCCGCCTGGTTCGTCAACGGCCAGTTCGACCAGTTGCGGCTGCACGAGTCGGCGTTTCGTCGTTGGGCTCCCGAGGCCCGGTTCACCGTGGTCCCCCGGGCCTCGCACCTGGTGACAGCGATGCGCCCGGACACCTTCAACGCCGTGCTCGACGATGCTCTCGTGACGATGACCGCCGACGCCGAGTCCGGCCAGCCCGCGCGAGCCTGAGCCTCACGTTCTTGCCGGGCGCCGTCCTCGACTGGCGCTGCTCCGGTCTTAGACGTGACTCCCCTCAGTCCTCGGTTCGTCCAGCCCCAGTCCTCGGCGGACTTGGGCTCAGTCCTCGGTGCGTCCAACCTCAGTCCTCGGCGGACTTGGGCTCAGTCCTCGGCGGGGTCAGCCTCAGTCCTCGGCGGGTGGGGTCAGTAGCCCAAGTCGGCTGCGACCGTGCGCATCTGCAACGCCGACGCCTCGAAGGAGGCCCATTCCTCGTCGTCGAAGCGCGTCTGCTTGATCGGGACCGCACCCGACGCGTCCACGATGGACGGCACCGACAAGGCCACCCCGGACACCCCACGGAAGTCATCCAGGACGCAGCTCACGGGAAGCACCGCCCGCTGGTCACCGACGATCGCCTCCACCACGCGCGTCGTCGACAACCCGACCGCATAGTTCGTGGCGCCCTTGCCCTTGATAACCCGGTAGGCGGCGTTGCGGACGTTGAATGCGATCTGGTCGAGTTCGGCCCGGGTCAGCGGCGGACGATCGGCGTCCCGCCAATCCAGCAGCGGCACGTTGCCGATGGTGGCACTCGACCACAGCGGGAACTCGCTGTCCCCGTGCTCGCCCACGATGGACGCGTGCACCGACGAGGTCGACACGCCGACGCGCTGCCCCAGCGCCCACCGCAGCCGGGACGTATCCAGCATCGTCCCGGACGCGAACACCCGCTCCAGCGGCAGCCCGCTCACCTCTTGGGCGATGACCGTCAGCACGTCACACGGGTTGGTCACGATCACGAAAATGGCGTCCGGGGCCGCCTGCACCAGCTTCGGCATCAGATCGCGGACGATGCCCGCGTTCGTGGCGGCAAGGTCGAGGCGCGACTGGCCCGGACGCTGCTTGGCTCCCGCGGTGACGACGACCACCTGGGAGCCCTCGGCCACGCTCAGGTCGCTGCCACCCGACAGGTCCGTGTCCCCCACGAACTGGGTGCCGTGCGCCAAGTCGAGCACCTCGGCCTCCACCTTCTCGGCGGCGATGTCGTACAGCGCGATGTGGCGGGCAGCGCCACGGATCAGGCTGGCATAGGCGATGGACGTGCCGACACTGCCAGCGCCGACGACCGTCAGCTTGGAGTTCTCGATCGCGGTCATGAGGCACCTTTTCCTGTGGGGTCGGGGTCGGGATCAGTCAATGCGGACGGCGGAGACGGGCGCGTGAGGCAACGCCCCCACCATCTTCCCGCGTCCGGACCGGTGTCGTCGTGGCGTCCCGAAGCCACGAGCCCATCCGAGCGAGCGCACCGCGTCGCCGCCGGTCGGCAACAATGGAGGCATGACGCCCCTCATCACCGCGACCTGGCCAGGAACGGCCATCGAGATCGGTGTCGTGCTGCTGGTCGCGATCGTGGGCCGGTTCCTTCTGCGCCGCGCGATCCGCACCGGGGTACGCGCCTCCATCAAGGCCGGGGACATCCCCGAGCCCACGTCGTCCCCCGCAACCAACCGGTTCCTCGGCAAGCTGTCCGGTGCCCTCAACGGACGCCACGAGGCCCGCGTCAAGACGGTCGGGTCGGTGCTCAGCAACGCCGTCGACATCGTGCTCGTCGTCCTGGTCATCTTGACCATCCTGCGGATCCTCGGCGTCCCGCTGGAACCCGTGCTGGCGGCGTCCGGCATCGGCGGTGTCGCGCTCGCCTTCGGAGCGCAATCCCTGGTGAAGGACTACATCTCCGGCATCCTCATGATCTTCGAGGACCAGTTCGGCGTGGGAGACCTGATCGACACCGGAGAGGTCGTCGGCACGGTGCAGGAGGTGGGGTTGCGGATCACCAAGCTCGTGGACTCCTCGGGGGAGGTCTGGTTCGTCCGCAACGGTGAGATCACCCGGGTCGGCAATCGCAGCCAGGGCTGGTCCACGGCGACGATCGACATTCCCATCGCGCCGAACCAGAACACGACCCGGGCGATCGACGTGCTCGGCACGGTCGTCGATAAGGTCTTCGCTGACGAGCAGTACGCAGACGTCCTGCTGGAGAAGCCCTCGGTGCTCGGCGTCAACAAGGTGACGCCGGGCGTGATCACACTGACGATCCTCGCCAAGACCGCCCCCGATCAGCAGTGGGCCGTGCAACGCGACCTGCTGGCGACGTCGTTGTCCGAACTGCAGCGGGCCGGTATCCGCGCCGCTCCCCCGGAGATGATCGCCACGACGCAGCCCACGCCGCCG
>NZ_DAIOIA010000028.1:15666-29265 GCF_036744435.1 Propioniciclava sp.
GTGGCGCGGTGAACCCGGTATCTTTTCGCCTCCGCGGTGACGGGGCCAGTTCTGTGAAAAGCCACGCCAACGAGCCCCGGCTGGACTAGCGTGCCGGTCGTCGGTCGCATCACCAGGATGCAAGGGAACCCGGTGAGAATCCGGGCCTGACACGCAGCGGTATGGGCGAGGACGGCAGCACGACGCCACTGGAGAAATCTGGGAAGGCGCTGCCGCACCACTGACCCCGAGGCCGAAGACCTGCCGACGCACGAATCAGGCTTCAGCCACGTGACTTGGCTCCCGATCCCCCGCGGACGGTCAGCGCCGCGGCTGGGGCGCGGACACAAAGGACACCACCATGCCGACAGAGCGGACGCGACTCTCCGGGCTCAGAGGCCGACTCACCGCCTTCCTCCTCGCCGCCGCCGTGCTCGCCACGGCCGCGTGCGGCCAAACCCCGAGCGCCACCCCGTCCCCGACCGTGGCGGCGCCCCGTGCCCTCACGATCGCCACCGGGTTCGCCATCGACGACATCGATCCCCTCGAGAACGGCTTCTGGGGCAACGAGTTCGGCTTCGGCGAGCTCCTCATGCGCCCCACCCCGAACGGCGACCCAGAACCGTGGCTGCTCAACAGCCTGGAGAACGTGGACGCCCTCACTTGGAAGCTGACCCTCAAGGAGGGCGTCCGGTTCCAGAACGGACGCGCGCTGGACGCCGATGCCCTGGCGAGCCTCATGACCTACCAACTGCAGAACACGGCATCGCTCGCCCCGTTGAAGGCCTCCACCGTGACCGTCACCGGCCCTCTGGAGGTGACCATGGTGACCCCCTCCCCGGCCCCGAACTTGCCGTTCACGCTCGCGGAGAAGTCGAAGTTCATCATCTTCGACCAGGTCGCCTACGACAAGGCCAAGGGGGACCCGGCCGCGCTGATCGCCGCCCAGCTCTACACCGGCCCCTACGTCGTCCAATCGCTGGACTCCCAGCAACTCGTCATGCCCGCCGACACCGACTACTGGGGCGGCACCGTCCCCCTCACCCAGGTGAACGTGAAGTTCATCGCCGACGAGCAGTCCCGCATCCTCGCCGTCCAAAACGGCGAAGCAGACCTGGCGCTGTACCCGCCCACCCAGGCCGCCAAGAACCTCACCGGACGCGACGACTCCTTCTGGCGCAGCGGCAGCCCCAAGGGCCCCACGTTCCAACTGCAGCTCAACCAGAAGCGCGACACGCTCGCGGATCGCAATCTGCGCCGGGCGGTCCTGTCCGGCATCGACTACACGGAACTCGCCGACGACGTGATGGGCGGCCTGTATGAGCCGTCCACCGGGATGTACGCCGCCGAGTCGTCGTATGCGGTGGAGACCCAGCGCACCGACCTGGCCGCCGCGACGGCCGCGCTCGCAGCGGCGGGTTACCACAAGGACGCCTCCGGCCTGGCCACGAAGGACGGCCAGCCGCTCGAGCTGACGGTGCTCACCTACCCGGCCCAGCCCGACTCGAACACGCTCGCGCTCGCGATCCAGTCCCAGCTCAAAGAGCTGGGCATCACCGTGAAGATCAGCCAGGTGCCGGAGATGATCACCGCGACCCGCGACCCGAACACCGTGTGGGACATGGCGATCGCGGGCAACGGCACCACCTCGCTGGCCGGGGATCCGATCGCCCCGCTGCAGAGCTACTTCGTCAGCACGGGGGCCCGCAATGTGTACGGCCTCGCGGACGCCGACCTGGACGCCCTCGTGGCGAAGGTCGCGGTGGCGATGAACACGACCGAGCGCGACGACCTGCTGCGGCAGATCCAGGAGAAGGTTGCCGACGGCGCCTACATGGGCTTCCTCGGCATGCGCTCCCCCAGCGTCGTGGCCGCCCCGGACTGGCGTGGCTACGAGGTGTCCAACGCCAACCTGTGGGTGGACGCCCGGACCACGGCCGCGCGCTGATCCATGACCGGACGAGTCCTGCGGCGGTTCGGTGCCGCGCTGGCGACCCTCGTGGCCGCCAGCATCCTGGTGTGGATCATGCTGATGGCCGCGCCCACCGATCCCGTCGAAGGCATCCTGCGGGCACGCGGGATCCTGGAACCAGACCCCTACCAGGTGGCGGCGATGCGGGCCGAACTCGGCCTGGATGACCCGCCGGTCACCCGCTACCTGCACTGGCTGGCGGGCTGGTTCCAGGGGGACTTCGGCGTCTCCTGGAAGTCGGGGCGCCCGGTGGCCGAGGAGATCGCCAAGCGGCTCCCGGCCACCGTGCTCCTCACCGGCGTCAGCATGGCGATCGCCGTGGTGGCGTCGGTGCTTCTGGGGGTCGCCGCGGCCTCGTTCCACCGCCGCGCGATGGACACCGTCGTGCGGATCATCACCCTCGCCCTCGTCATCGTCCCGAGCTTCCTGTTGGGGCTGCTCGTCCTCAACACGCTGGTGCTGCGCCTCAAATGGGGGCGGGTCGTCTCCGACGGCACCTGGCTCACCGTGTGGTGGCCCGCGCTGACGCTGGCGTGCGGCTCCATCGGCTACTGGGCGCGCGTCCTGCGGGCGTCCGTCCTGGAAGCCCGCTCGGCCCCCTACCTGATGGTGAGCCGGGCGCGCGGGGCGTCGCTGACGCGGCAACTGTTCGTCCACGCCCTGCCGAATGCGCTGCCGCCCTGGCTGACCGTCGTCGCGCTGGGAGCGGCCGGGCTGCTGGGCGGGGCGCCCATCGTCGAGGCCGTCTTCACCTGGCCGGGGGTGGGCGCCTACACGGTGACCGCCATCAACGCCGGGGACGCCCCCGTCGTGCTGTTCTACACGATGTTCGCGATCACCTCGTTCATCGTCGTCAGCCTGCTCACCGACGTCCTCGTGACCCTGCTGGATCCGCGGCTGCGCACCCCGAAAGCGGGTACCCCATGACCGGACTCCTCACCGGCGCCGGACGCCCCGACACCACGACCGCACCCGCCGGGCTGGGACGCCGGCTGCTGCGCCACCAGGGTTTCGTCGTCGGCCTGATCGGGGTCGTCGCGCTCCTCATCGTCGCCGTCGTGGGCCCCTCCCTGGTCGGCGACCCGGACGCCACCCGGTTCACCGAGCAACTGCTGCCGCCATCGGCGCGTTTCCCGCTCGGCACCGACTCGGCCGGACGCGACGTGCTCGCTCGGACCGTCTACGGCGCCCGCGTCTCGCTCCTGGCCGCCCTCGTCGTGTTCGCCATCACCACCACGATCGGCATCACCGTCGGCGTCACCGCCGCGCTCGCCGGGGGACGCATCGACGCCTTCCTGTGCCGCTGCTGCGACGTCATGCTCGGGCTGCCGTCCCTGGTCATGGCGCTCGCCATCGTCGGCGCGCTCGGGCCGGGCCTCACCAACCTCGTGCTGGCCATGTCGCTGACAGGCTGGGCGGGGCTGGCGAAACTGTGCCGCTCGCTGGCCCTGGACTGCCGCCACCGCGGCGACGTCATCGCCGCCCGGATGGCCGGGGTCAGCCCCACCCGGATCGCCGTCGGCCACATCCTGCCGTCGGTGCTCGTCTACGGGCTGATCTCCGCGACCCTCGGCCTGGGCGAGACGGTGCTCGGGCTCGCGGGGATGTCGTTCCTGGGCCTGGGCGTCCAACCGCCGACCGCCGAATGGGGCAGCATGCTCAACTCCAGCCGCATCGACCTGGCCGTCGCCCCCTGGCTGCTCATCGGGCCGGGCGTCGGCCTGATCCTCATCGTCACCAGCGTCACCCTCATCAGCGATGCCCTGCGCGACTGCGTCGACCTCAAGGAGATGTCGTGACCACGCCCGCCCTGCAGGTCGACGGCCTGACCGTCACCTACCCCAACGGGCATCGCGGCGCCGTCGACGTCCGCTTCGACGTCCACGAGGGCGAGAGCGTCGCGCTGGTCGGCGAATCCGGCTGCGGCAAGACCACCACCCTGCGCGGCATCCAGGGCCTGCTGCCCGCCCGCACCCAGATCGCCGGGAGCATCCGCGTCGCCGGCATCGACCTACTGGAGCTCCCCCCGCGGGAGCGGCACCTGCTCACCGCCCGCAAGCTCGGCTACGTCTCCCAGGATCCCTACGGCGCCTACGACCCGCTGCGCACCGTCGGCAGGGAGATCGCCGAGGCCCTGCGCCTGTCCGAGAGCCGCTCCTCATCCAGGGCAAGCGTCCCGACCCGGCGGAGTTGGCCCGCCAGCTCGCCGACGTGGGCATCCCCGCCCCGGCGACGCGGATCACCCAGCACCCCCACCAGTGGTCCGGCGGCATGCTGCAACGGGCCACCATCGTGGCCGGCACCCAGCTCTCCCCGCTCGTCACCCTCGCCGACGAACCCACCAGCGCCCTGGACGCCGACCTCGCCGACAACGTGCTCACCACCCTGCACGACCGCAGCCGAGCCCTGCTGTTCGTCACCCACGACCTCGCGCTGGCCGCCCAGCACGCCGACCGCGTCCTCGTCATGCACGAGGGCCGCATCATCGAGCACGGCACCTCCGCCGTCGTCCTGCGACAGCCCCGCCACGAGCAGACGCGGCTCCTCCTCGCGGCAGGCATCCGAGCCCCCCGGGCCGCCCGCGAACCGGTGCGGACGCCCATCGTCGCGACGGCGTCCCAGATCACCAAGACGTACCGGACCGGCAAGGGCCACCAGACCGCCGTCCGGCCCAGCGACCTCACCATCCACGCCGGGGAGATCGTCGGCGTCGTCGGGCCGTCCGGCTCCGGCAAATCGACGCTGCTGCGGCTGGTCTCCGGCATGGAAGCGCCCGACGCGGGGGCGCTCACCTGGAACGGCCAGGCGTCCCCGCGTCCCGCGCCCGGCACAGTGATGCCGATCTCCCAGGACCCGGTCACCTCCCTGGACCCGCGCTGGCCGCTGTGGCGCAGCATCACCGAGCCGCTGACCGTCACCGCCCGGCTCACCAAGGCCGCCCGGATCCAGCGAGCCCAGGACGCACTGGAGCAGGTGGGCATCGGACACCTCGACCCCACCGCCCGGCCCCGACAACTGTCCGTCGGCCAGGCGCAACGCGTCGCGATCGCCCGGGCGCTCATCGCGCGTCCGGCGATGATCGTCGCCGACGAACCGACCGCCAGCCTCGACGTCCGCACCGCCCAGGCGATGATGAGCCTGCTGCGCGAGCTCGCCGACCGCCACGGCGTCGCCCAGTTCATCGTCAGCCACGATGTCGCCCTGCTGGGCACCGTCGCCGACCGTCTGCTCAGGATGGACGACGGTCAGCTCCGCGCCGACGAGGGAGCCCCCAGCCGTGCGCGTCCCGACGCCGCCGACCAGGTCAGCGCGCACCCTGACGTCGAGGGACCGACGCGCACAGACCCGCGTCCTCACGCCGAGGCCGGGAGCGACCTCGGGCAGCCGGGAGCGGAGTGGCGCCCCGAAGCCGGGTGGTCCTCGGACAGCGAGTGGCGTCCCGAGCCCGACACCGTGGCGCCGGATCCCGACACCACCTCCCAGCCGAGATTCCCGGGACAGGAGCCCATGTGAGCAGCGAACCACCGACGCACGGTGACGAGGCCCTCCAGGACAGCGCTGGCCGCGAACGGGGCGAAGAACCGGCGAACCTGGAAGCCGTGGCGTCCGGCGCCCTGACGCCTGGCTCCGTGCTCGCGTCGATCCTGGACCGGCTACCTCCCGACGAACGCCACTACCTGCGCCTGGGCCCGGACGCGTCCGCCGTCAGCGCGACGCGGATCCTGGACGACGACTGGTTCGACGAGCAGATCCGACTCCGAGGGCTGATCTGGGGCATCGAGGACCGCTTCACCCTCGGCACGCTGTGGTGGTACTCGGCGAGCAACTGGATCGTCCTGCCCACGGTGGCGAGCATGTTCCTCACCGATCGCGTCCTCAGCCCACGACTGGAGGACGTCGCGCTGCACTGGCGTCCCGACAGCCGCATCCCGGGTGCGACCTCCTCGGCGCTGCTGGAAGGCTCCGGCATCGACGAACTGGGAGCCACCCTGGACGCGGTGATCGGAGTGCTGGCGTCCCGGCTGAGCCGCGAACCCCAAGACCCGGCGGGCCGAGTCCATCGGTCCGCACACGCCCCCGCCGCTGACCTGGCGTCCCGTGAGCCCGCCCACGTCCCCGTCGCCAACCCGGCGGGCGGTGAACCCACACAAGCCCCCGCAGCCGACTTGGCTGGCCGTGAGTCCGCCCACGTCCCCGTCGCCAACCCGCCGAGTGGTCAGCACAGGCGCGAGGAGCGTCGGCTGTGGTCGATGGCGGTTGACTCGCTCGCCAACCGGCTGCTGTGGCTGGGAACCGTGACAGGCGAGCAGGAGCGAGCCCAGCAGGTGGCGAGGGACCTGGTCGCAGCGCTCGGGCGTCCGGGCGTTCCGGCACCGCGGTTCACCACGCTGACCGACCTGCCGGAAGGCGCCCGCGACGTCTGGGTCCGCCGGGGATCCTGCTGCCTGCTCTACCACGTGCCCGGCCACGCCAACTGCGCCGACTGCCCCCGCCTTCGACCGTCCGAACGGGAGACCCGCCTCCGAGACCGCGCACTCCACGGCGACCACTGACCCCACCGCCGAGGACTGAGCCTGGCCCCGCCGAGGACTGAGGCTAAGCCCGCCGAAGACTGAGGCTAAGCGCGCCGAGGGCTGGGGGTCGGCCCGCCGAGGACTGAGCTTGCTGCCGCCGAGGACTGAGGATGGGGTCGCCGAGGACTCAGGATGGCCGCCGAGGACTGGGGCTGGGGACGTCGAGGACTAACCCCGAGGGGTCGGAAACTCCTGGTTAGCCCGTCTGCGCTCGATGAGGGCCTTCGGAGACCTCGTCATCCTTTAACCGCCGGGCCCCGCCACTGCGCGTCGACCGGGGGGCGTCCGGGGGCGAACTCTGCGCCCAGCACTACGTGTATCGCTCGTCGCAGGCGCCGCAAAGATGTGGCCGAACAGTAGTCCTCAACGGCCTGAGCCTCAGTCCTCGGCATCCGCAAGCTCAGTCCTCGGCGCTGGAGAGTTCAGTCCTCGGCGTCCACAAGCTCAGTCCTCGGCGGACGCAGCCGCTGTCCTGGGCGGCGACAGGGCAAGTCCTCGGCGGGTGGGGACGCCCGGGTGTGGGAGAGGCAGGATGGAGGCATGACCGCCACGCCCTTTCACGATCTCGACGCCTACCTGGCCCTGCCACGCATCGGCGGCCTCGCCCTGAGCCCGGACGGGACCCGGCTGGCGACGATCGTCTCGACGCTCGACCCGACCGCGACCCGCTACGTGAACGCCGTCTGGGAGCTCGATCCGGAGGGGGAACGCCCCGCGCACCGGGTCACGCGGAGCGCCAAGGGCGAATCGGGAATTGCGTACGCGCCCAGCAACGACCTGTACTTCCTCAGCTCCCGGCCCGACCCGGACGCGAAAGAGTCCGACGAGACCGCGGCCCTGTGGGTGGTTCCGGCGGTCGGCGGGGAGGCCCGCAGCGTGCTGGCGCGTCCCGGCGGGATCGACGGCGTGCGCGTCGCCGCGTCCTCGGGCGACGTGTTCGTGACCGCGGGGCTGTTGCCCAGCGCTGACCAGGCGGCCGACCCCGAGGCCCGGGACGCCGAACTACGCGGTCTGCGCAAGGACAAGAAAGTCGCCGCGATCCTGCACACCTCCAGCCCGGTCCGGTTCTGGGATCATGACCTTGGCCCCGCCACCCCGCACCTCTTCGCCCTGACCACGGCCACCCCGGACGCCCCCACCTCCCCGACCAGCGGCGGCACCCCGGACGCCCGAGCCACATTGCGCGACCTGACGCCCGGCGTCGGCGCCGAGCTCACCAACGCGGAGGTCTTCGTCGCCCCCGACGGCTCCTTCGCCCTGACCACCCGCACCCTCAGCGGACCCCACGGCGCCCACTCCGAGGCCGTCACCCGGATCGACGCCGACGGCACCCGTCGCGACCTGCTCTCCCCCGACGCCACCACCGGCTACACGGCGGGCCCGATCAGCCCCGACGGCACGCGGGCCGTCGTCCAGGTGGAACGCGTCGGGACGCCGCAACGTCCGCCGTCGTGGGTGCCGCACGTCCTCGACCTGGCCACGGGCGAGCTGACACCGCTGGCGTCCGGCTGGGATCGCTGGTGCACCCCTCTGGCCTGGCTTCCCGACGGCAGCGGCGTCCTCGTCCACGCCGACTCCGACGGTCGCTCGCCGCTGTTCGTCCTGGACGCGTCCGGCGCTGCCCCGCGTCAGCTCACCACCGACGACGCTGCCTACGCCGACGCCGCGATCAGCCCCGACGGCGCCACCGTGTACGCGGTCCGCTCCAGCTACCGGTTCCCCGCCGAGATCGTCCGCATCGACATGGCCACCGGCGCGACGACGCGGCTGCTCAACCCGGTCGAGCGTCCCGAGTTGCCCGGACGCCTCGCTGAGATCGAGACCACCGCGGCCGACGGGCAGCGGATCCGCGCCTGGCTGGCGTTGCCGTCGCAAGAAGACGCCACGCATCCGGCGCCGCTCGCCTTGTGGATCCACGGCGGGCCGCTGAGCTCGTGGAACGCCTGGAGCTGGCGCTGGAACCCCTGGAACATGGTGGCCCGCGGCTACGCCGTCCTGCTGCCCGACCCGGCGCTGAGTACCGGATACGGGGAGGGCTTCATCCAGCGCGGCTGGGGTGCGTGGGGTGAGGCCCCGTTCACCGACCTCATGTCCATCACCGACGCCGCCGAGGCGCGCGACGACATCGCGGGCGACAAGACGGTCGCGATGGGCGGCTCCTTCGGCGGCTACATGGCCAACTGGATCGCCGGGCACACCGACCGGTTCGCGGCCATCGTCACGCATGCGTCCTTGTGGGCGCTGGATCAGTTCGGCCCCACCACGGACGCGCCGTTCTTCTGGGGCCAGGAGATGACGCCGGACATGATGGCCGCCAACTCCCCACACCACAGCGTGGAGCGCATCACGACGCCCATGCTGGTGATCCACGGGGATCGCGACTACCGCGTCCCGATCGGTGAGGGACTGCGGCTGTGGTGGGAACTGCTCAGCGCGTCCGGGCTGCCTGCGGGCGAGGACGGCACCAGCCCGCACCGGTTCTTGTACTTCCCGAATGAGAACCACTGGGTGCTCTCCCCGCAGCACGCGAAGGTCTGGTACGAGGTCGTGTTGGGGTTCGTCGACGAGCACGTGCGGGGCATCCGCGCCGTCCTCCCGGACACCCTGGGTTGAGCCCCCACTCGCCGAGGACTGAGGCCAGCGCCGCCGAGGACTGGGCTTTCGCACGTCGAGGACTGCGCCTCCGCCCGCCGAGGACTGAGCTTCCGCACGTCGAGGACTGGGGTTGACGCCCGCGAGGACTGAGCCTGAGTCTGCCGAGGACTGGACTTCCGGGTACCCATGGCCCGAATCCGGGCGTCCTGACGATGTGGTGCACGTGGGGTCGACGACCTTGGACGACGCCTTCCCCGACTGCGCAGTTCCCCAACGGCCAGCCACTCCCTGTCGGGCCGCCGAGGTGCAGAGAGAATGCAGTGCCGTCCATGCCCGCGGTACCAACGAAACCGAGCCGAGCGCGGCTCCAAACCGCAGCCCAGACCGAAAGCCAGTCCTGGGGGCTCAAACTGAGTCCTCGGCGGCTCAACCTCAGTCCTCGCCGTGCGAAAGCTCAGTCCTCGGCGGGCGGAGGCTCAGTCCTCGGCGCACTCAACCTCAGTCCTCGGCGGGCGGAGGCTCAGTCCTCGACGTGCGAAAGCTCAGTCCTCGGCGGGTGGGGCGGCATGGTAGCGGGCGGGTGGGGTGCTGTTCGGATGTGGTCAGTGCAGGACGGTGCGGGACGCGCAGTTAGGCTGACGGCCATGCCTGATTCTGTGCAGAATGCCTCCGCGCTCACGGCCGACGAGTCCCCGACGACCGACCATCGCGTCTTTGGTCCGTCGCAGACCCCGACCCACCCGCTCGCCACCGCCCCCGTCGGGACGCCGCCCTTCTCCGTCGACGGCTTCGTCAAGGAGTTCCTCCACGAGTTGAACACCAATCAGGGCGTGGCGCTGTCGCGTTCCAGCATCAACGACCAGTACCTGGCACTCGCCTCCACGGTGCGCAACTACCTGATGGCCCGCTGGCTGGAGACCGGCGGCAAGACCCAGGAGAACCAGCCGAAGGTCGTCGGCTACCTGTCCGCGGAGTACCTGCTCGGACGCCAGCTCGGCAACGCGCTGCTGGCCTCCGACCTGACCGACATCGCCGAGAAGGGCCTGGCCCTGTGCGGGATCGACCTGGCGACGCTGCGCAACCAGGAGGTCGAGCCCGGCCTGGGCAACGGCGGCCTGGGGCGCCTGGCCGCCTGCTTCATCGACTCGCTGGCCACCATGAACGTTCCCTGTATCGGCTACGGCATCCGCTACGAGTACGGCATCTTCCGCCAGACCTTCGTGGACGGCCGCCAGGTCGAGCAGCCCGACACGTGGCTGCAGCTCGGCTCCCCGTGGGAGTTCCCGCACCCCGAGGCGTCCGTGCAGGTGAACTTCGGCGGTCACACCGAGACGTTCACCGACGAGGACGGCGTCGAGAAGTCGCGCTGGATCCCCGGCTGGAACGTGCTCGCGGTGCCCTACAACTACATGGTCCCGGGCTACCTCAACGGCCGCGTCAACACGCTGCGGCTGTGGAGCGCCCAGGCCACCAACGCGTTCGACCTGCAGATCTTCAACTCCGGCGACTACGCCCAGGCCGTCCGCGCCCAGACGTTCGCCGAGAACATCTCGAAGGTGCTCTACCCCGAGGACTCGACGCCGCAGGGCCGCGAGCTGCGGCTGCAGCAGCAGTACTTCTTCGTCGCCGCGTCGCTGCACGACTTCATCAACAAGGAGCTGGAGGAGAACTTCGATCTCCATCGGCTGCCCGAGCGGATCGCCTACCAGCTCAACGACACCCACCCGGTGATCGCGGTGCCCGAGCTGATGCGCATCCTGGTGGACGAGAAGGGCTACGACTGGGACGAGGCCTGGGACATTACCGGCCGCTGCTTCGGCTACACCTGCCACACCCTGCTGCCCGAGGCCTTGGAGGTGTGGCCGACCGAACTGCTGGGACGCCTGCTGCCTCGCCACCTGGAGATCATCTTCCGGATCAACGAGGAGTTCCTCGCCCAGGTCCGCGAGCAGTTCCCCGGCGACGAGATGCGGGCCCGCCGCATGTCGATCATCGCCGAGCTGCCCGAGCGCGGCGTCCGGATGGCCTACCTGGCCACCGTCGCGGCGACGAAGGTCAACGGCGTCGCCGAGCTGCACAGCCAACTGCTGCGCGACAAGGTGCTGCCGGACTTCTCGCAGATGTACCCCGACAAGTTCACCAACGTCACCAATGGTGTGACGCCGCGCCGGTTCGTCCGGCTGGCGAACCCGAAGCTGTCGACGCTGATCACCGACACCATCGGGTCGGGCTGGGTGACGCAGCTGGAGCGCCTCAAGGAACTGGAGCCCTACGCCGACGACGCCGACTTCCGTGCGGCGTTCCGCGAGGCCAAGCAGTGGAACAAGACCCGCCTGACGAATCTGCTGAAGGCCCGCGACGGCATCGAGCTTCCCGAGGGTCACCTCCTCGACGTCATGGTGAAGCGTCTGCACGAGTACAAGCGGCAGTCGCTGAAACTGCTGCACATCGTGTCGCTGTACGAGCAGGTCATCTCCGGCAAGATCGCCGCCGCCGACGTCACCCCGCGCACGGTGGTGTTCGGCGCGAAGGCCGCCCCCGGTTACAAGATGGCCAAGGAGACCATCCACCTGATCAACAAGGTGGCAGAGAAGATCAATGCCGACGAGCGTGTCGAGGGACGCCTCAAGGTGGCCTTCCCCGCCAACTACAACGTGACGCTGGCCGAGAAGCTGATCCCGGCCGCCGACCTATCGGAGCAGATCTCCTTGGCAGGCATGGAGGCGTCCGGCACGGGCAACATGAAGTTCGCTCTGAACGGCGCGCTGACGATCGGCACGGATGACGGCGCGAACGTCGAGATCCGCAAGCTGGTCGGCGACAAGCACTTCTTCCTGTTCGGCATGGACGAGCCGCAGGTCGCCGCCCTGGGCGCCCAGGGGTACGTGCCCGGCGACTACTACCAGAAGAACGAGAACCTCAAGGCCGCCATCGACCTGATCCTGTCGGGGTACTTCTCCCCCAGCGATCAGCACATGTTCGACCAGGTCATCTACTCCCTGCTGAACACGGACCGCTTCATGGCGCTGGCCGACTTCGACTCCTACGTCGCGGCTCAGGCCGAGGTCGAGAAGCGGTACGCCGACGAGGACGCCTGGACTCGGTCCTCCATCCTGAACGTGGCCCGCAGCGGCTACTTCAGCTCGGATCGTTCGATGCGGGACTACATCCAGCGGATCTGGCACACCTCGCCCGTCTTGTGAGGCACCCGGTGTAACGAGCCTGCGGGGCCCGTCCGACGTGGTGTCGGGCGGGCCCCGCTTCCGTCGGGGGTGGGTCAGGTCGCGTCGTGGCCGTCGGTCGGGATCTCTGCCGGCGTCCGGTATCGGGCGCAGGAGGTGGTCGTCGCGGCCACCTCCTGGTGCGGGGACGCGGCGGGCGCCGGGGTCCGGTCATGGGACGAGTGGGCGGGCGGGGCAGCCGCCGGTCGGACGGGGTCGGCCCGGACGCGTGCGCGGGCGACGTTGCGGGCCTGACGCCAGTACGCGGCGAGCGCGGCGAACCCCAGAATCAGGGCGACGAGTTCGACGAATCCCTGGATCCGTCCCGTGGCCAGGAGCCATCCGGTGAGGCCGGCGCACAAGACGGGAACGATCGCCCCTGCCCAGGCTGCGCGTTGCGACAGCCGGTAGTGCAGGACGCCGACGAGGATGGCGACGGCGCCGACCCCCAGGTAGACCGGATCGAATCGGGTCACGACCATGTCCATCCTTCCTGGAGGGGCGCCCCGGCGATCCGGTGTCGTGGCGGCGGTCTGACGGGGTGGGCCGGGTTCATCACAACGGATCGGGCCGGCGCCCGGGGGCAGAATCCGGCACATTCCTCGCCGAAGGTCGTTGTGTTATCCACTTTCGGCGACACGGCTAGCCTGAGGCCATGGCGCACCCCATTCGCGTTCTTCTGGCCGAGGATGATCCGTTCGCGCAAGAGGCGGTCCGGGCCTATCTCTCCCGGGCCTCCGATATGGAGTTGGTCGGGGTGGCCGGCGATGGCGAGGAAGCGCTCGCCACTGCCCGCTCCGTCGTTCCCGATGTGGCCATCGTCGACATTCACATGCCGAGGCTGGACGGCATTACCGTGACGGCCCGGCTGGTGCCCCTCGGGGTGAAGGTCGTGTGCTTCACGGCCCTAGGCGATGACCGGACGCTGATCCGCGCCCTGGATGCGGGGGCGTCCGGGTTCCTCCTGAAGTCGGACAACCCTGGGCTCATCCTGCACGGGGTCCGCAGCGCCTACAGCGGTGACGCTCTCGTCTCGCCGAAGCTCGTCTCGGCCTTGCTGCGCGGGACGGTGACGCGCTCGGAGCCGCCCGCGCACCTGACCGATGTGGACCGGCAGTTGCTGGGGCTGATCGGCTCGGGGTTGAGCAATGCGGAGATCGCCGGGCAGATGCATCTGGCTCCGAGCACGATCAAAACCTATGTCTCGCGGCTGCTGTCGCGGCTGGATCGCCCCAATCGCGCCGCTCTGGCAGCGCTG
>NZ_DAIOIA010000029.1:0-28054 GCF_036744435.1 Propioniciclava sp.
AGCAGGTCCACCTCGGCGAGGCAGGGGAGGTCCTGCGTGGCCGCATGAACGATCCACTCGGCGTCCCCCAACGCGTCGGCCAGGGTGCCGAGGTGGGCGCGCTCGTCGTCACCGGCGAACGCGATCGGGTCTACGAGGACGGTGCCTGCGTCCTCACGCCGCAACTGAATCAGGTAGGCACGGCCGGAGTAGCGGAATCCGTGGGCGCGTTCGGTGTCGATGGCGACGGGGCCGTGCCCTGCCGCGAGCGCCGCCGTGGCCGCAGCAAGAGCCTCTGGTGTGCGAACGACATCGGGGACGCCCTCAGCCGGGGCGGCGACGAGCGTGTAGACCGGGGCGTCGTCGGCGGGTGAGGTGGGGGAGTTCGGCGTGCTCATCGACGCCTTCCGGTTCGGTGGAGAGGGATCGGGACGACGCCTTCTGGGAGCAGCGGCAAACCGGCAACCATGCACAGCAGATCTTGCCAGGCCTCGATGTGGGCAACGATTCCGCGCCCCTCGGCCAGGATCGGCGTCCAGGAAGCGCGAATCTCGACCTCAGCGCTCCCGGGGTCGTCTTCCATGGAGCCGAAGGACTGTGAACTGACCGCGGTGACCGTGCCGGACGGTGCCGCGTACTCTGCCCCATGCCGCGACAGCGCATCCATCAGCCAGGACCAGCCGACTTCGGCCAGCAGGGGATCGGCGACCATTTCGGGATCGACCGACGCGCGGGCGAAGGTCACGCAGCGGAAGGTGCCATCCCAGGCGGGATTGCCCTGGCTGTCATGCAAGAGGACCAGTCGCCCATTGCCGACCTCTTCGCCGCTTTCGTCGACGTCGGCGGCGATCGCCACGGCTTGCGGGGCGATGCGCTGCGGCGCCGGTATCTCTTCGATGGTCAGCTCGGGGCGCCAGGGCATCGCCAGTAACGTCGCCGCAGCGTCGTCGAACATCTCGGTGTCCTTGGCCCCTAACCCCACATCGAGAAGGCTAATCGCGGACGCCCGCCGCCGACGACTGGACGCGCCGGTGAGGCGCCAGCCTGCGGCTAGGCGTCCTCTCCGGGAGCTCGGTGTACCAGGCAGATCGAGTTGATGCAGTAGCGCCGGTCGGTGGGGGTGTCATACCCCTCGCCCTCGAACACGTGGCCCAGGTGGCTGTCGCAGCGCGCACAACGCACTTCAACGCGGGGGCGTCCGGGTAGCGATTCGTCACGGAGGTACCGCAGCCGCCTCTCGTCGGCGGGGGCATAGAAGCTCGGCCAGCCGCAGTGGGAAGCGAACTTCTCCTCGCTGGTGAACAACTCGGCCCCGCAGGCCTTGCACGCGTACGTTCCGGGCTCGCTGAAGTGTTCGTACTCACCGACCCCTGGACGCTCGGTGGCCCCTTCTCGCAGCACGGCGAACTCGAAGGGGGTCAGCACCTCACGCCACTGCTGAGGCGTACGGCTGAACGTGGTCTCCTGGTCGGGCATGGCGAGCTCCTTTCGGCTACTCCACCACGCTACTGACACGGACAAACTGCCAGGGACCTCATGCGGTGGCGGCGTAGCCCTCGATCTCGTTCTCGGCGTCCACGTCCGCATCGGCGGTGAAGTTGCCCTCCTCGTCGAAGGACAGCAGTTCCATCGCGGCGAAGGCATACCGGGCCAAGACGAGTTCGGCGACCTCGCTGGCCGACCCGAGCGGATCGGACACGGCGATCGCGCCGCCTCGGCGCGCCTGGTCCGCCTGCACTGCGTAGCGCTCGTCCCCGGTGAGGAAGAACGAACCCACCGCGATGTGACGCCGACCCTGCGCGCGGAGCCCCTGGATCGCTTGGGGCACCGAGGGGCCCGAACCGTCGGCGACGGCCGTCAGGCAGGGGAGCCGATGGTGCGTCGACCATTGCCGAGCGCGTCGGGCCAGCAGGGCCGTGCCCCGGATGTCGCCGGTGGTGGGGGAGCTGAGGATCAGCCCGTCCAGTTCGAGCACGCGCGCCTGAGCCAGCGCACTGCGCAGCCGCAGGTCCAGCAGGGAGAGCAAGGTCGCCTCGGGGCCGATGGGCCGAGACACCTGCAAGTGAAGGCCGGGCAGTTCCCGCGTGGCCTGCGCCACGACACCGCTGTAGCGGGGGTCGACCTCGACGGCGTGCACGAGGTCGAGGGGGACGATCACCGCCTCCCGGACACCGTCGGCGTGTAGACCTCCCAGCGTCGAGCTGAGTGAGGGGAGGCACGAGTCCAGGAAGGCGATCTCGGGCTTCACTTCGGGTCGAAGCGCGGTCAGTTCTGCCTGCAGGGCGTGCGCAATGCGCACGACTCGCTGGTCGCGGCTGCCTGGGGCAACCATGACGAGGGTTGGTGCGGTCATGGCCGATACCTCCCGGTCTTGCTGGATGGCCGGCGCCCTTGCCGTTTCAACGCCCCTATCCTTACTGAAAAGTTGAGGCGCTGCCAATCGGATTGTCCCAAACTCTAGGATTTGCGTCCACGATGCGGGATTCGACGCGTGGGTGCGCCTCAGTGTGTTGGCAACCGGCGTCCGCAATTGCCACCCGCCGCGTCGACTCGGCGATGGCTGGCCACGATCAGCACCGCGAGGATCGTGATGCTCACCACTGCGCAAGGCGGTGAACCCGTACCCATGGTCTCCAGGACCGTGAAGCCCATCCCGAGGCGCTGCCGAGCACGACCCCCATCCCAGGGGTGCGGCGTCGGGCAACGAGGAAGACGACGAGCGGAACGATCAATGTGGCCGCTTCCTCGATGAATCCCACCGTGAGCAGCCCAGAGCTTGGAGGTTCTTGATGGCCGAGTACTCCACCGCTGTGGGCCAGCAGCAGCACCGCCATCGGAACGGCGATCGCTCCGATGAGCACCAGCGTCGGAAACAGGTTGGCGTTCTGCGTGGCGACCATCGCGTTGAGAATCGCGATGTAGGCCACGGCGCCGGCCTGCACGACGGCGAGTCCGGCCAGCCGAACCGCGCACGAACGACGCTGCGACGGCAACGCCCGCGAGGGGCTGGCGGTGGGCGTCTCCCCAGGAGGGGTTAAGGGGAGAGGAGGTGCGCACAGGGGAGTGCGCCATGCGGGTGGGCGATACTGGGTTCGAACCAGTGACCTCTTCGGTGTGAACGAAGCGCGCTACCACTGCGCCAATCGCCCGCGGATGAGGACTCTATCCCAACCGGGTCACCCCAACGCAAATCGGGGTGGCGGCACCCGCCGGCTCACGGCGCCCCGTTTTGCAATCGCCCGCCGGAGCCGTATATGGTGTTCCACGCGCCGAACGAGCCGAAAGGCCTGGTCGGAAAGCGTGCGGACGTGGCTCAGCTGGTAGAGCATCACCTTGCCAAGGTGAGGGTCGCGGGTTCGAATCCCGTCGTCCGCTCGGAGAGGGTCTCGTACCTCTGTCGAGACCGGTTCTTCACCGGTGGAGTGGCCGAGAGGCGAGGCAACGGACTGCAAATCCGTGTACACGGGTTCAAATCCCGTCTCCACCTCGGGCGGTTGGCGCAGTTGGTAGCGCGCTTCCCTGACACGGAAGAGGTCATCAGTTCAAGTCTGGTACCGCCCACCAGCAGGATCCGGGAGTCGCGAGTTCGCGACTCGCCGGGTCTTTCTTCTTTCCGCCGCCCGACACGCACTCCGCTCGCTCGCCCAGCGGCACACCAGCGCCCGCGAGCCAGACCCAGGCTCCCCGCGGCGATGCGGCACAATGGCCTGGTCAACCTTGCCGGGCCAGCGCGCTCGCTCAACGAAAGGAACCCCGGTGTCCTTCTCTCTCACCATCCTGCGTCCTGAGGCTTCCCAGCAGCGGACGGTGGAAGAGACCACGACCGGGCTGGACCTGTTCGGAGACGATCGCACCGTCGTGGCCATGAGGGTCAACGGGGAGGTCCGCGACCTCGCCCGCGAACTGGCCGACGGGGACGAGGTCGAGCCGATCCTCATCTCCTCCGACGAGGGGCTCTACATCGTGCGGCACTCGGCGGCCCACGTGGCCGCCCAGGCGCTGCAGAACCTGCGGGCCGACGCCCTGCTGGGCATCGGCCCGCCCATCACCGACGGCTTCTACTACGACTTCGCCACCGAGCCGCTCACCCCTGACGACCTCAAGGTCCTCGAAAAGGACATGGGACGGATCGTCAAGGAACGCCAGCGCTTTGTCCGCCGCGTCGTGAGCGACGAACAGGCCCGGGCAGAACTGGCCGCGGAGCCGTTCAAGCTCGAACTGATCGGTCTCAAGGGCAACCATGGGGACGCCGAAGGCGCCAGCGTCGAAGTGGGCGCGGGCGATCTGACCATCTATGACAACGTCCGCCGCGATGGCAGCGTCGCGTGGAAGGACCTGTGCCGCGGACCGCACGTCCCGCACACCGGCTACCTCGGCAACGGCTGGGCCCTCACGCGGACCTCGGCCGCCTACTGGCGCGGCGATCAGGCCAACGCCCAACTGCAGCGCCTGTACGGCACGGCCTGGGCGTCCAAGGACGACCTTCTCGCCTACAAGACCCGCCTGGAGGAGGCCGCCAAGCGCGACCACCGCAAGCTGGGCACCGAACTCGATCTGTTCAGCTTCCACGAACTCGTCGGCTCCGGCCTGCCGCTGTTCCACCCCAAGGGCGGCATCATCAAGCGCGAGATGGAGGACTACGTCCGCGCCCGGCACATCGCCGAGGGGTTCGACTACGTCGGCACCCCCCATATCGCCAAGGAGGAGTTGTTCTATACCTCCGGCCACCTTCCCTACTACGCGGACGGCATGTTCCCGCCGCTGCTGGAGGATGCAGAGCGTGATGAGCAGGGCAACGTGGTCAAGGGCGGACAGGCCTACCGGCTGAAGGCGATGAACTGCCCGATGCACAACCTGATCTTCTCGTCGCGTGGTCGCTCCTACCGCGAACTGCCGCTGCGGTTCTTCGAGTTCGGGACGGTGTACCGCGATGAGAAGTCCGGCGTGGTGCAGGGTTTGACCCGGGTCCGTTCCATCACCCAGGACGACTCACACAGTTACGTGACGAAGGAACAGGCCCCCGACGAGGTCCGACACCTGCTGCGCTTCATCCTGGGGCTGCTGCGCGACTTCGGGCTCGACGACGTGGCACTGGAACTCTCCACCCGCGACGAGGACGGCAAGAAGAAGGACAAGTTCATCGGCTCGGACGAACAGTGGGCCGAGGCCACCGAGGTGCTCGCCCAGATCGCCGACGAATCCGGCCTGCGGGTCGTCCCCGATCCGGGCGGGGCCGCCTACTACGGCCCCAAGATCTCGATCCAGGCGCGGGACGCCATCGGCCGGGTGTGGCAGATGTCGACCATTCAGTACGACTTCAACCAGCCGGAACGCTTCGGACTGCAATACACCGCCGCGGACGGCTCCCACCAGCAACCGGTCATGATCCACTCCGCGAAGTTCGGGTCGCTGGAGCGCTTCATGGGCGTCTTGATCGAGCACTATGCGGGGGCCTTCCCCGCCTGGCTCAGCCCCGTGCAGGTGGTCGCCATCCCCGTCGCGGACGCCTTCGACGGCTACCTGGCTGATGTGGCGGCCCAGTTGCGCGCGGCGGGTGTGCGGGTCGATGTGGACGACTCGGACGACCGGTTCGGGAAGAAGATCCGCAACGCCGCCAAGGAGAAGACCCCCTTCGTCCTAATCGCAGGCGGCGAGGACGTCGATGCCGGCGCAGTCTCGTTCCGGTTCCGCGACGGCAGCCAGCGCAACCAGGTACCCGTCGCCCAGGCGATCGCCGAGATCGTCGAATGGATCGCGTCGCGGCGCAACGACAGCCCGACCGCCGAAGGAGAACTCCGGTGAGCGTGGGGACGCCCGAGAGCCCGCTGGACTTCGCGGGCGTCCCCGACGCATTCCAGCGGTTGTGGACCCCCCATCGCATGGTCTACATCGGCGGTGAGAACAAGCCCGCAGACGCAGGGGAGCGCGAGTGCCCCTTCTGCCGCGCCCCCCGGCTCGGTGAGGCAGACAGCCTCGTGGTCGCACGCGGCACGACATGTTTCGTCGTGTTGAACCTGTATCCGTACAACCCCGGCCACCTGCTCGTATGCCCGTACCGCCACGTGTCGGGCTACATCGACCTGACCCCGGAGGAGACCCAGGAGTTCGCGTCCCTCACTCAGCACGCCGTCCGGGTTCTGGCGGCCGTCTCTCATCCCCAAGGATTCAATCTCGGCATCAATCAAGGTGAGGTCGCGGGCGCGGGCATTGCCGCCCACCTGCATCAGCACGTGGTGCCGCGCTGGCAGGGGGACTCCAACTTCCTTCCCGTCGTGGCTCGAACCAAGGCATTGCCGCAGTTGCTGGGAGAGACCCGAGACCTGCTCGCCGCCGCGTGGGACGCCTCCGCATGACGGCGCCGACGCAGTCCCGCCCCGACTCGTCGATGGACCTGCTGAACAACCTGCGCAAGGACGCCCTGGATCCGAGCTACGCGGCTGCCGCCGCCGCGCATGGGTCGCGGCGCCGTGGGCATGTGCTGGCGCCCGCGTTGCTGATCGTCGGATTGCTGTTCGGGACGGCCGTGGCCACGACGTGGCGCAGCGCACCGGAGGCGGCGCAGGAACGCACGGCGATCATCGAGCGCATCACCACCACCGAGCAGCGTATCGACGAACTCAGCACGAGGGCGGCCGAGCTTGAGCAGGAGATCCGCGAACGGCGCCGCTCCGCGGGGACCTTGACCGCGGCCCAGCAGTCGCGGGTGGATCAGCTGGGTCCCGCCACGGGCGCCGACCCGGTCACCGGGCCGGGCATCCGGATCACCGTCGACGACGGTCCCGAGACGGTCTCGGGTTCCCGGGTCGTCGACACGGACTTGCGCATGGCGGCCAACGGCCTGTGGGCCTCAGGTGCCGAAGCCGTGTCGATCAACGGCTATCGGCTGTCGGCCCGGACGGCCATCCGCAACGCAGGCGGCGCGATCACGGTGGACTATCGCTCGCTCACCAGGCCTTATGTGCTGGAGGCGATCGGGGATCTCGATACACTCGGGACCGCCTTCCCGGCCACCGACGGGGGCCGCTGGCTCGCGGGCCTCAAGGAGCACTACGGCATGCAATCAAGCCTGGAGCGCGTGCGATCACTCTCGCTGAGCGCCGACCCCGGCCTGGACGTGACGCGCGCGAGCGCGGTGCGATAGGAGGACGAAGACAATGCTGGCCATCGTGGGGCTCATCCTGGGCATCGTTTTGGGCATCGTTCTGCAGCCGAGTCTGCCACCCCAACTGCAGCCGTATCTCCCCATCGCCATCGTCGCGGCGATGGACGCGATCTTCGGCGGGTTCCGGGCCTACCTCGACCGGGTCTTCGACGACAAGGTCTTCGTGGTCTCCTTCGTCTCCAACGTGCTCATCGCCGCGCTGATCGTGTGGGTCGGCGACCTGATCGGCGTCGGCACCCAGCTGTCCACCGCGGTGGTGGTGGTCCTCGGTATCCGGATCTTCACCAACGTGGCCGCGATCCGCCGGAAGCTCTTCCATGCCTGACCCCAACGAGACCCCTGACATCGGGCCCGAGTCGGCCGATGCCGTCCCTGTTGATGCCGCCCCCGCAGAGGCCGGGACGCCCCCCAGCGAGGACCCGGACGCGCCGCCCGAACCCGAGGCTGGGGCACGTGCGGCCGCCGACGCGCCCTCCGCCACGGACACCCCGTCCGTGAGCCAGGACGAGTCGACGCATCTGGCCACGGACGCCACGGGGGCGGACGGCTCATCGCCGCGCGTCCCGCAGGTCTCCAGCGAGACTGCGGAGGAGGGCGGTGCTGACGCGCCTCAGGAAGACTCCCCGCCGGACGAGGACTCCCCGCCGACGGACCAGACCGATGCGGCCGAGGACGACACCCCCGGCGAGGGCGCGTCGATCGAGAGTGCGACGCCGGTTCCCGTCGAGCCGAGGACCTGGCGTGAGATCGGTGCCGACCTGATCCGGCCTGGGCGCCCGCAGGTCGTGCTCGCCGTCATCCTGATGCTGTGTGGGCTGGCCGTGACGATGCAGATCACGGCCCAGCACGATCAGCGCTACTCGACGCTCCGGCAAGATGAACTCGTCGCCGTGCTCGACGACGTCAGCGGTGAGACCCGACGGCTCGAGGCCGAGATCGCCGACCTCGAACGGACCCGCGATCAACTCGCCAGCGGTGCGGACGCCGACGCGGTGGCCCGCGCGGAGGCGCATCGGAGGCTGGACGCCCTGGAACTCCTCGGTGGCACGGTGCCTGCGCGAGGGCCGGGCATCAGGATCACGATCACCGACCCGCGCGGAAAACTCACACCCGAGATCCTGCTCAATGCCATCGAGGAACTGCGCGACGCGGGCGCCGAGGTGATGGCGGTCGGCGACCATCGCCTCGTGGCGAGCAGTTCCGTCACCTCGTCGTCCTCGGGCGACCTGCAGGTGGACGGCAAGATCCTGCCCCACCCGCTGGTCATCGTGGCCATCGGTGATCGCGACACCCTCGCGGAGGCGACCCGGTTCCGGGGCGGTCTGGTGAGCACGATCGAAGGGGACCGCGTCGGCGGGAGCGTGATCGTGACCAAGCTCGACACCCTCGACATCACCGCCACGGTGACGCCCAAGACCATGCGGTTCGCCCGCCCGGTGTAGCACGTGCGCGGTCCCCGGGCGATCGCGCCGACAAAGCGATTAGGCTGACGACCACGAGGCGGCCGCCCAGGCCGACGATGAGGAGGAGAACGTGTTCCCCGAGGATCTTCGCTACACCGACAAGCACGAGTGGGTTCGCGCCGGCAACGGCGAGACTGTGCGCGTCGGCATCACCGATTTCGCGGCCGAGGCGCTGGGCGACATCGTGTACGTGACCCTCCCGCAGGTCGGGGAGGAGGTCGCCACCGAGGATTCCGTCGCCGAGGTGGAGTCGACCAAGAGCGTCTCCGAGGTCTACGCCCCGTTGTCGGGCGTCATCACCGCCGTCAACGAGCAGCTCACCGACGCGCCGGACACCGTCAACAAGGACCCCTACGGGGATGGTTGGCTGTTCGAAGTGCAACTGACCGATGCTGGCGAACTCGATGACCTGCTCGACGCGGACGCCTATGCGGCCATCGCGGGGGAGTAGTCTAAGAAACTCTGCTCCGGTGTCCCGGGCTTTGCCACGCTGTCGTTAAGGAGGAATGCGCCCATGTTCAGGTGCCCTGAGTGCGGCCACGAAACCGCAGAAGCGGTCAACTTCTGCCCCAATTGCGGCGCGGCTTTGAAGTCCAGCACCGGAGACACCACCCGCGTCATCCCCCTCCCGCCGCAATTGGGAGAGGACACCGGCGAGTTCACCGATCCCACCCTTCCCGCGCTGGCCGATGTGCCGCCCGGCGGGGCGGTGCTGGTCGTGGTGCGCGGCCCGAACGCAGGTTCCACCGTGCTGCTCGACCAGGAGACCATCACGGCCGGACGACACCCGCAGTCCGACATCTTCCTCGACGACGTGACCGTGTCGCGGCATCACGCAAAGTTCACCGAGCGCGGCGGACACCACTGGGTGGGCGACCTCAACAGCCTCAACGGGACCTATGTCAATCGGACGCTCATCGATGGGGAAGTGGCCCTGCGTTCGGGCGACGAGGTACAGATCGGTAAGTTCCGCCTCGCATACCTGGTGGCGCCGTCCGGGCGTAGCTAATGCCCGCCCCGAGCTCGCGGAGCATCGGGCAGGTCCTCAAGGTATTGAAAGAGGACTTCGAGGACATCAGCATCTCCAAGATCAGGTTCTTGGAGGGCGAAGGACTCGTCTCGCCTGAGCGCGCGCCCTCGGGGTACCGGCGCTATTCCGACCAGGACATCGCGCGGCTGCGCTACATCCTGGAGGTGCAGCAGAAGCACTATCTGCCCCTGAAGGTCATCCGCGAGCACCTGGAGAAGCTGGACGCCGGCGAACAACCGGTCTCGGGGACCACCTCCGAGCCGCCGCCCTTGGAGCCCGTTGTCACCCCGACTCCGCCCGAACGGCAGCCGCAGGCCAAGCGCCCCATCAACATCCCTCGCCGGGAACTGCTGCGGCTGTCCGGGCTGAGTGAGAACCAGCTGATTGAACTGGAACGTCACGCCTTGGTGGTGCCCCGTCGCGGGACGGTGCAATACGGCCGCGACGCCCTCACCATCGCGGTGGCCGCCCGCAAGCTGGCCGCCTACGGCATGGACGCCCGTCACCTGCGGGCCATCAAGCAGGCGGCTGAACGCGAGGCGTCGCTGATCGACCAGTCGCTCCTCACCCCGCACGTCCGGCACCGGTCCGGCTCTCGTCAAGCCGTCGCCGACGTGATGCAGTTGGTCTTGTACGCGCATGCGGCACTGCTCCGTTCGTCCATCACGTCCTAGGAGGGTGGCCTTGATCCCGATGATCTTCAGCGAGGTCCGTGTCACGGGCGTCGCCGACACCCCCGTGCTGTTGTTGCGCGAGGCACGAGGCGATCGCTACCTGCCGGTGTGGATCAGTGCCGCCGGGGCCAACGCGATCCTCTCCGCGCTGGAGGACGCCCCTGACGAGCACCCCGCCAGCCATGACCTCATCGTCGCCCTGCTGGCCGCATTGGGCGCCGTCGTTGACGAAGTGCGCATCATCGACGTCGTCGAGGGCGTTTTCACCGCACAGATGCGCGTGGGGGAGGCCACCGTGGCCTGCCGGGTCTCGGACGGGGTCGCGGTCGCCTTGCGTTGCGCCGCAGCCATCAGCGTCTCCGAATCGGTCCTGGATCGGGCTGGGACGCTGGTCCGCCCGGGGGATCCAGGCGAGGGCTCCGATGCGCAGATGGAGCAGTTCCGGGCGTTCCTGGACACACTGCGCCCCGAAGACTTCGACCCCGGCGCCGGGGAGGGCCCGCAACCCTGATCCGGGAGTGCAGAGTTGGCGGCACGGTCGGTGGGGCGGCGTGTCGGGGGAAGGCTGGTGGAGTACCGACCGCTACCGTCATACTGGTTGTTGGACGCGAACCTGCAGGAGGCATGGTGGAAGCATCGAAGGTCGAGGTGCCGAGCACGGCTGGGCTGCAAGACGTCTTGTTCGAAGGCGACTTCGCCCCGCTTCCCGAGGACATCGGCTTTCGCGGTCCCATCGCCTGCAGCGCCGCCGGGATCACTTACCGGCAACTCGACTACTGGGCCCGGACCGGGCTCGTCGTCCCGAGCATCAAGACCGCCGACGGCTCTGGGTCTCACCGGCTCTACGGCTTCCGCGACATCCTGCTGCTCAAGGTCGTCAAGCGACTCCTGGATGTGGGTATCTCGCTGCAGCAGATCCGCGCCGCCATCCTCCACTTGCGCGAGCGCGGCGTGCGGGACCTGACGTCGGTCACGCTGATGAGCGACGGCGTCTCGGTGTATGAGGCCGTCTCCGATGAGGAGATCATCGACCTGGTACACGGCGGCCAGGGGGTCTTCGCGATCGCTCTGGGACGCGTGTGGCACGACCTGGAGGGCAACCTGGCGGCGCTCCCGACCGAGCGGGCCTCCCAGGAGGAAGCGCCTGCGGCCCCGGTCGGCGTGGACGAACTCGCCGCCCGCCGCGCGGCCCGCAACGTCGGCTGATCGCCCCGCACGCCCACGCCACCGCGCGATAGGTTGGGGGGACACCTTCCGCCCGGGTGACAGGCGCCCGGATCCGGCAAGGTCGAGGGTGGAGCCATGGAACCGTTCGAGACCCGCCATCTTGGCCCCGACGATGCCGCTCGCGCGACCATGCTGCAGCGGCTGGGCATCTCCGACCTGGACGCGCTCACCAACGCGGCCCTCCCCGACGACATCCGCATGGACGAGCCGCTCGCGCTGGCACCCGCGCTCACCGAGGCACAGGTCCAAGCGGAGCTGACGCGACTGGCGGAGGCCAACAACCCCGGCCGGGCGATGATCGGGCTCGGCTATCACGGCACCCTGACTCCGGCGGTGATTCGCCGCGGGATCCTGGAGAACCCCGCCTGGTACACCGCGTACACGCCCTACCAGCCCGAAATCAGCCAGGGCCGGTTGGAGATGCTGCTGACCTTCCAGACCATGATTGCCGACCTCACCGGCCTTCCGGCTGCGGGTGCCTCCCTGCTGGACGAGGGCACCGCCGTCGCCGAGGCGGTGGGGGTCGCGCGCCGCAAGCAGCGCACGGGCAGCGTCGTGGTCGTCGATGCAGGGATCCTCCCGCAGTCCCTGGCCGTTCTGCGGACCCGCGCTCTCGCCCTCGGCGTCGAGATCGTGGCCACCACCGACCCGGCCGCAGCGCTGGCAGCCCACGACGCCTTCGCGGTGGTGCTGCAGACGCCTGCGGCCGACGGTGCGATCCGCCCGCTGGAGGAACTATCGGCGATCGCCGCGCAGGCGCACTCCTGCGGTGCACTGGTCATCGCCGCCGCCGACCTGCTGGCCCTCACGGTCCTTCCGGCCCCGGCCGCGTGGGGCGCCGACATCGCCGTCGGCACGACGCAGCGCTTCGGCGTCCCGCTGTTCTACGGTGGCCCGCACGCCGCGTACATCGCCGTGGGACCGGGGATGGAACGCCAGCTTCCCGGACGTCTCGTCGGGCTGTCCCAGGACCGGCATGGAACGCCTGCCCTGCGGCTCGCCCTGCAAACCCGAGAGCAGCACATTCGCCGCGAGAAGGCGACCTCGAACATCTGCACCGCCCAGGTACTCCTGGCCGTCGTCGCCGCCGCGTATGCCGTCTACCACGGGCCCGCGGGTCTGCGGGGGATCGCGCACGACATCGCCCGCGCGACCCGGCGTCTCGCCGCCGCGCTGGTCACGGCGGGGTACACGCTGGCATCGGACTCGTTCTTCGACACGGTCACCGTCACCGCCCCCGACGCGGCGGACCGCCTCGTGGAGGCCGCCCGGGCGCGTGGCGTCCATCTGCGTCTCGTTGACGCGGACCACGTCGGCATCAGCGTCGGGGAGGACGCCACCGAAGGCGACCTGGTCGCCGTGGCGCAGGTGTTCGGTGCGACACTCACGCAGGCGGAACACGGCGGCTACGGGCAACCGGAACGCACTCAGGACTACCTGAGCCACCCCGTGTTTCACCGCTACCACTCCGAGACCGAGATGATGCGCTACCTGCGCGCTCTCGCCAACCGCGACTTCGCGCTCGATCAGGGCATGATTCCCCTCGGCTCATGCACGATGAAGCTCAATCCCGCCGCCGCCCTCGAGCCGATCAGCTACCCGGGATTCGCGAACCTTCACCCCTTCGTCCCCAGCCAGGATGCGCAGGGTCACGCGGCCCTCATTCAGGGTCTGGAAGCGCAACTGACCGCGATCACCGGCTACGACCGGGTGAGTCTGCAGCCCAATGCAGGCAGCCAAGGCGAGTTCGCCGGGCTGATGGCCGTGCGTGCCTACCATCACGCCCAGGGCCAGCCCCAACGGGTGGTCTGCCTGATCCCAGCCTCGGCTCATGGCACCAACGCCGCCTCGGCGGCCATGGCGGGCATGGAGGTCGCCGTGGTGAAGACCGCCGAGGATGGCGCCATCGACTTCGACGACGTGCAGGCGAAGGTCGCCCTGCATGCCGATCGACTGGCCGTCATCATGATCACCTATCCGTCCACGCACGGCGTTTATGAGTCCCGGGTGCGCGAGCTGTGTGCGCTCGTCCATGACGCCGGGGGTCAGGTCTATGTCGACGGCGCGAACCTCAACGCACTCATGGGCCTGGCCCAACCCGGTCGCTTCGGCGCCGATGTGAGCCACCTGAACCTGCACAAGACCTTCGCGATTCCGCACGGCGGCGGTGGCCCCGGGGTCGGCCCCGTGGCGGTTCGCGACCATCTGGCGCCCTTCCTGCCCAACCATCCCTTGCTGGCCCAGGCCGGTCCGGTCACCTCCTACGGTCCGGTGTCTGCGGCCCCGTTCGGGTCCGCCGGGATCTTGTCGATCTCCTATGCGTTCATCGCCATGATGGGCCCGGGGTTGCGGCGCGCTTCCCAAGGGGCGGTGCTGGCGGCCAACTATGTGGCGGCTCGGCTCCAGCAGCGTTACCCGATCCTGTACGCCGGACGCGACGGGTTGGTCGCCCACGAGTGCATCCTGGATCTTCGGCCGCTCACCAAGCGGACCGGCGTCAGCGTCGACGATGTCGCCAAACGCCTGATCGACTACGGCTTCCACGCCCCCACCATGAGCTTCCCGGTCGCCGGCACGCTCATGGTGGAGCCCACCGAGTCCGAGTCCCTGGCGGAGTTGGATCGGTTCTGTGAGGCCATGCTGTCCATCGCGGATGAGGCGGAGCGCGTCGCCGCGGGGGAGTGGCCTGCCGACGACAACCCCCTTCACAACGCGCCGCACACTCTCGCCGAGGTCACCGCAGACGCCTGGGACCACCCGTACCCGCGCAGCCTGGCCGCCCACCCCGCCGGGGTGGCGCTGGGGGCGGTCTCCACGGGTGCCCGGGATCGGTACTGGCCCGCCGTCGGCCGGATCGACGGAGCCTACGGCGACCGCAACCTGGTGTGCTCCTGCCCGCCCCTGGACACGTATCTGTGACCAGCCGGGCCGTCGCCCGGGCGCGCCCTCGCACTAGGGTGAGCGCATGAAGGAACGGCTGGAACGCATCCTCGCGGTCGAGTGGGTCGCGCATCTGGTACGGGCCGCCCAGCGGTTCGGGCAACGGCTGGGATCCCAGTTCGCCGCGGCCATCACCTACTTCTCCGTGCTGTCGATCGTTCCGGTCTTGATGGTGGCCTTCGCCGCCACCGGCCTGACGCTCACCGTCATCGCGCCGGACGCCCTCGTGCAGGTCAAGGACGCCATCACCACGGCGGTCGGGGGCCAAGGAGACCTGAGCAAGCAGCTCATCGACATCGTCGAGCGTGCGTTCGGAAGCTGGCGCGAGGTCGGCGTCCTCGGTCTGCTCGTCGCCGCATGGACGGGAGCCGGGTGGGTCGACAACCTCCACCAGGCCGTCCGCGCTCAGATGCGACACGAGTTCGATGTGTCCAAACCGGCCGCCAACATCGTCGTGGCCACGCTGGTGAACCTGGTGATCCTGCTGGCCCTCTTCGTGCTGGTCGGGCTCACGATCGGAATGAGTTCGGTTCCGACCACGCTGCGTCACACCGTCGGCACCCTCCTGCACTTGGAGGGCCCCTTGTGGGAGCTGACCTTGTCGGTGGCCCCACTCGGCGCCACGCTGCTGAGCGGTTTCCTGCTGTTCTGGTTCATCTTCCGGGTGTTTCCGGAGGTTCGGCTCCCGACCCGCGTGGTGATGCGGGGGGCCGCCATCGGGGCAGTCGGCATCACCGCCTTGTTGTGGGCTGCGGGCCTGCTCGCCGGGTCCTTCGCGAACAACGTCGCGGCCGCAGTCTTCGGCGGCACGCTCATCATCATGCTGTACTTCAATCTGTTCGCGACCCTGATCCTGATGGTGGCGGCGTGGATGGCGACCGACGCCAGCATGGAGCCCGAACCCACCCCGATCGAACTTGCCGAGCGGTCGGCGCAGGGTCCCACGGACTACGCGACGAAGGAACTGGTCGCCATCATGCGTGCCCGCCAGGAGCAGGAGTCCGCAGCCACCGTGCCACGGGGCTCCGCCGTCACGGCTGCGCGGGTCAGCGGGGGAGTGGGAGCCGCACTCGGGGTGGCCGTCGCCGGAGGCGTGGCTGTCGTTGCCGCCCTCATTTCGGGCTTGCTGGATCGCCGTCGCTGATTCCCGCCACCTCGGGAGACGTCGCCTCGGGCGCGGCAATCCCGCCCAGAATGAACGATGGCGCGTCCCCAGGGGAGACGCGCCATCGGTGTCACGGGCGGGGCGAGCCCGTGGGAGGGGATCAGTGCTCCGTAGGTGCCGCCGCGACCGGGGCGTCCTGCCCGATCGCCTCCAGAAGCGCCACGTACCAGTCCTGCGTGATGTCGAACGGCTTGCCGCCCTTGATCCGGGAGAACTCGATGGAGCGCAGTTCGCCGCCCCGTTCCTCGTCCTGCCCGACCAGACCCGGCTCGCCACGCAGGGCGGCGTCGACGGCGAAGTGCGCCATGGTGTCGATCAACTCGAGATCGAAGGCATCGGAGGCAGCTGAGCGGGCGAAGTACCCGGACTTCTGCACCAGGGTCTTCTCCGCGCCGAGCTTCTTGGCGAACTGCTGTCCGAACCACGCTCCGGGGTTCACCTTGTCGAGGCGGATGTGCCCGAATGCGTCGCGGGCGACCTCCTCTCCGGCGGCCTCCAGTTCGGCAACGATGCTCTCCACGCCGGCACCCTCGGAGATGAACAGGTTCACGCAGCCGACTTCGTCCATGACCTGGGTCAGGCGCTCCGCCTCGGCGGCGATGTCGATGACCGCCTCGGGGACGTAGAGCCCGTGAATGTCCCACGCGCGCTTGTCGAGCCCGATCTCGGGCACCCAGGTCTGCTCGTCGAGCCAGGAACGGTACTTCCGTGCGGTGGCGGCGGTCAGCCAGCCGCAGTTGCGGCCCATGATCTCGTGGACGATGAGCATCCGACCACTGGCGTTGTGCTCTGCCAGGACGTTCCGGGCGAAGTCCGCCCCTTCCTGGGCGGCCGTGTCCGCGCCGAGGCTCTGCTGGATCGGGATGATGTCGTTGTCGATGGTCTTGGGCAGGCCCACCACGGTCAACTCGTAGTCGTGCTCATGCAGGTAGTGCGCCAGGTCGGCGGCGGTGGTGTTGGTGTCGTCACCGCCGATGGTGTGCAGGATGGTGACGCCGTCGGCCACGAGCCGATCGGCGGCGAACTTCAACGGGTCGACCCCCTCGGGCACCAGCCCGCGCTTGATCAGGTCGGTGGTGTTGGTGAGCTTGACCCGGCTGTTGCCGATCGGGGACCCACCAAAGCGTCGCAGCACGTCCGCGTGCGCGCGCACCTCCTCGGTGACGGTCAGCGCATCACCGGTCAGCAGCCCCTGGTAGCCGTTGCGATAGGCGATGATCTCGACCTCGGGGGCCAGTTCGGTGTAGCGGCTGATCAGCGCGCCAATCGCGGTGGACAGGCAGGGTGCGAAGCCACCGGCAGTGAGCAGTGCGACCTTCTGGGTCATCGGATACCTCTCGGGTGAGACAACAGACGAGGACGCGCAGGCGCCCAGTGCTCCCAGCCTATTGCCGTCTGGGCAGTCGTGCGCGCCGCCACCACAACGCCCTGTGGATACCGTGCGCGCCGCCCAGTGCGACTGGCACGATAGGGGTCAGTTCCCACCCCGAAGGAGCCGTCATGCGCGATGAGCGCGGCCAATCGTTGTCGGCGATGATCGCCGTGGTGCTACTCGCCCTGTTCCTCATGACCGGTCTGGTCGTCGATGGTGGGCGTCAGGCGTCCTGTGCGCGGGAGGCGGAGGCAGGCGCCGCTCAGGCCGCCCGCGCCGCGGTGGACGCCGGGGCAGCGGCGCGCGCCGCGGGCCTGTCCTTCGACGTGAGCGTCGTCCAAGCAGCAGGGCGCCGCTCGCTGGCCGAGGGGGGACTCGGCGGCGACGTGCGCGTCGAGGCGGGCGCGGGGCGCGTGACGGCCTCGGCGAGCATGCCCACCGTGTTCCTGTCCGTCATCGGGATCACGCGCGTCTCCGGTCGGGGCGAAGCGACGGCTACCCTGCGCACCTAGTCGTCAGAGCGAGTCCGCCATCCGTGTGATCGCCCGATCGATGAGGTCGGGGTTGGCGGCCAGGTTGATCCGCACGAACTGGCCATACACCGCCCCGAAGGTCGCGCCGTCGTTCAGCGCCACCTTCGCGTGATCGAGGAAGTGCCGTGCGGGATTCTCCAGCCCCAGCGCGGAGCAGTCCAGCCACGCCAGGTAGGTGCCCGGCTCGCGCTGCCATCGCACCTGGGGGAGCCGCTGCGCCAGCAGGCGGCCCAGCAGGTCCTTGTTCGCCGACACCTCGACCATCACCTGGTCGACCCATTCCTGGCCGTGAGCCAGTGCCGCGGTGTGCGCGAGCGTCGCCATCTGCCCGGTGGACTGATTCGCCAGCGGCGGCAGGTGGTTCACCGCCGGGGCGTCCCGTCCCGCGATGTAGAGGCCTCCCTTGAACGCCGCGAGGTTCCACCCCTTCCCCGCGGAGAACGCCACCACGGCGTTCTGCGCCCGCGGAAGGCTGAGGATGGGCGTGAAGGTGGTACCGGGATCGATGAGGACCGCGTGGATCTCATCGACGATCAGCACGACGTCGTAGGCCGTGCACAGGGCCGCGACTTCGCTGAGTTCCTCGGGTGTGTGCACGGTGCCGGTCGGGTTGTGCGGCGAGCACAACAGGTACGCCGCGGGCTTGTTCTCCCCGGCGAACTCCGCGGCCAAACCCTCCAGATCCAGCCGGCCAGCGGCAGTGAGCGGGACTTGCGAGATCCGGCGACCGTAACCCTGAATGACCTGCCAGAAGGGGGGATAGACCGGCGGGTTGATGACGATCCGGTCACCGGGAGAAGTATTGCCCAGCAGCAGGCCCAAGATGGCGTTCATCACGTCTCCGGCACGCCGCATCTGGCCAGGCGCCGGACGCCACCCCCAGCGACGCTCGGCCATGTCTGCGTACGCCTCGGCGTAGGCCGTGCCGTGCGGGTAGCCGGTGTCGCCGATCTCCATCGCCGCCGTGACCGCGTCCACCACCGGGCGAGGGGGCAGCACGTCCATCTCGGCGACGAACAGCGGCAGCACGTCCTCGGGGTAGGTGCGCCACTTCATCGACGTGCGGGCGCGCAGTTCGGCTTCCGACAGGCTCAACAACGACATGGCTGCATTGTTCCACGCACACGTGCCCTCGCCTCCCGTCCGGCAGACATCGGACGGGCCTAGGCTGAGGCCATGGCTCGCTACTACGACGTGCACCCTGCCAACCCGCAGCCCCGCTCGCTTGCCGCGGTCGCCGCCCTCATCCAGGAGGGCGGTCTGGTGGTGTACCCCACCGATTCCGGGTTCGCGTTCGGTTGTGCCCTGGGCAACGCTGACGGGCTGGACCGCATCCGCACCATCCGCCACCTCGACCGGCACCACCACTTCACGCTGGTGTGCTCCGAGTTCGGCCAACTCGGTCGCTACGTAGAGATGGGCAACGACGTGTTCCGGGCCATCAAGGCCAACACCCCCGGCCCCTACACCTTCATCCTGCGGGGCACCCGCGAGACGCCCAAGGTGATGATGCAGGACAAGAAGCGCACCGTCGGCGTCCGGATCCCCGACCACACCACCGCGCGCGCCCTGCTGGACGTGCTCGGTCAGCCGCTCATGTCGAGCACGCTGCTGCTACCGGACAGCGACGAGGCACCGACCGACGGCTGGACGATCGCGGAGGAGTTGGAGCACCAAGTAGACGCTGTCCTCGACTCCGGAGACGTCGGCGTCGGCCCGACCACCGTGGTCGACTTCACCGCCGAGGACGACCCCATCGTCCGGCGTGGCGCCGGGGACCCTTCACCGTTCGAGCCGTGACGCACCTGAGGGTAGTCCCGCCTCAGGACTCCGCGCCCAGCCGGCGGCTCACCGAGAACCCCGACTCGAGGTCGGTGATCCGCGCCTCGATGGCACCGCTGCGATCGATGCGGTACTCCTCGGTGACCAGGGGGCCCTCTCCGCTCCGCACCACGCGGACGCCGCTCAGGTCACGACCGTCGCGCAGGGCGGCATCGAAGGGGAAGTAGAGCGGCTCCAGCGGGAGCACATCACCGGTGGGTTCACCGCCGGGTCCCAGTCGGGAGTGCTCCACGAAGCGGAACACTCCCACGTTATGGGCCGCCCGGTAACGCCGGGTGACCGTGACATCGACGTCGAGGCTGGTGCGGTGATCGCGGCCGATCAGCGGATCGAACGCGAAGGTCGCGCCGCCGTCGCGGTCACGGAACACGCCGAATCCCCGTGACAGCCGATCGGTGAGGGTGAACCCCGAGTCGGGGTCGGCAGCGATCGCGAGCCCGATCGCGGTGGACGCCGCCGCATGGGGCGAGCGCCGCACCCGGCGCCCGAATCGTTCGCGGAGTTCTCGCGCCACTAGCGGCAGTTCGCTCGCCCCGCCGACCAAGTACAGGCTCGCCACCTGGGAGGCCTCGAGCCCCGCAGCATCGGGGCGGCCGATCAGCGGCGTCAGCGCGTCCACGGTGTCGGCTACCAGCGGGGCCGCGGCCCGGTAGAAGTCGTCCACCTCCACGCTCACGTCCCGCCCGGCGACCCGCAACGGAATCCGGCGCGACTGGGGGCTCAGGGATTCCTTCCCTGCCCGGGCATCCTCCAGCAACGCGACCCGCTGGGCCGTATCCAGCACCGGGCCACCGGCAGCGTGAATCGCGCACTCGGCGAGCACCTCGTCGAAATCGTCCCCGCCCAGCCTGTTGATCCCCACCGAGGCCTCGACCTCGTGGACCAGGTCGGCCACCTGAACCAGGGAGGCGTCGAACGTGCCACCGCCCAGGTCGTAGACCACGACCCGGCTGCGCCGGGCGTTCACGGTCCGCGCCTGGCGATGGGTGTACTCGAACGCGGCGGCAGAGGGTTCGTTCACCAGGCCGGCCACGCTGAATCCCGCCGCCGCGAAGGCGTCCAGCGTGAGGAGCCGCTGCGCTGTGTGGGCGTGAGCCGGGACGGCGACCATCACCTCAAGGGGGTCGGCGCCCGTCAGGACATCCGCCATGGTCGACGACGACACGAGAGCCTCCCTCAGGGCGCCCAGGAAGCCCCCGATCAGCTCGGGCAAAGGAACGGCCAGGCCGCCGACCTCGAGCGTGGTGTCGGGGCGGAGACTGCCAGCCACCAGCGCCCGCTTGAAGGAACGCACCATCGGCGCACCGCTGCGCGCCGCCCGCAGCGCGGCGAAACCGAACACCAACGCGTCGCCCTCACGGGCCGCGACCGAGGGAAAGTGATCGACGCTGTCGCCGTCGAGATCCTCGAAGCCGACCACCGGGTAGTTCCCCCGGTCGGCGACCGCGACGATCGTGCGTGTGGTTCCGAAGTCGATGCCCAGCCTCATATGAGGCAGGGTAACCGGGGCCGCAGGCCGGACCGGGGCCGGTGCACAGGCTGGATACCGGCGGGGTCGCGCAAAGGCCCGTGCCCTCGAGATGACGAGGGCACGGGCCACGGCACTGTGGGTCAGGCCACGGTCGGGCCAGAGCCGTCCTCACCGGCGGTGGGCGCATCGCCGGGATCAGCCTGGGGACCATCCGTTCCCGGGGTCCCGGGCTCGTCTTCACCCAGTCCCGCCAGGAAGTCCTCGAACTGGGCACCGATCTCGTCGGCCGACGGCAGCGACGCCGTACGCGCCGTACGCAGGCTTCGCTCGGTGATGAACCTCTCGTAGTTCGCCTCCAGGTTGGACACCATCTCGGTGAGTTCCTCCGACGCCTGCACCTGCTGGTCGATCTGCGCACGCACCAGGCCGCCCGCCAGATCGAACCCTTCGGTGGGCAGCGACAGCGAGGTGGCCTCGCGCAGCGCCGCCATCAGGCTGCCGGCCGCGTCTGGATAGTCGGCCTCAGCGATGTAGTGGGGGACGTGAGCGAGCAGCCCGGTGACAGGATGCTCGGTTTCGCCCAGCCGCATCGTCAGCACGGCGGGGAAGGAGGCTCGCAGGGTGAAGGTTCCCATCATCGCGTCCTGGTCAGCGACCATGCTGGCATCGCTGGCGTATCGGGTGACCGCCACCGGGCGAGTGTGCGGGGCAGGCGCCGGGATCGACTGGGTCAAGATGGTGTTCTTCACCCCCAACTGGTCGATCACATAGCCGATGCCCGCAGCCATGCGCTCCCACTGGAAGGACGGCTCGGGGCCGTTCAGCAGCAGGAAGTCACGCCCCTCCTTGTCGGTCACCAGGTGCAGGGCGATCTCTGGTTTGGCGTAGTCGGCAAAGTGATCCCGGTCGAAGACGATCTCGGGGCGCCGCCCGCTGTAGTCGATGACCTGATCCGCGTCGAAGCGACCCAGCACATGGTTGGGCAGGTGATCCAGCAGTTGGGTGTCCAGCAGTCGCTGGGCGTGTCCGGCGTCGAGGAAGCTGCCCAGCGTCACGACCAGCGTGTCGGCGTGAACGCGCCGCTGATCGATGTGGGGCTCCCACGTAAACAGGCTCACCGGGTCGAGCATGGGCGTCTCCTGTCGCTCGCTGTGTCGTGATTCACCCCCAACAACGCCGCGGCGACGTCATCCATTCCCGCGGCGGCGTCACCTTGGATGGCGGGCCCGGTCCCGGGAGGCCCGGCGCTCGGCCAGCCGTACCCGCCGGTCCGCGCCCAGGGCGTGGTCGATCGAGAGCCGTCCCGCCCCGGTGAAGACCAACGGCAGCGCCAGCGCCGCGTAGGCGAGCGGGGCCGGCTGAGCCAGGCCTCCGGTGAGCGGGTCGAGCACCGGAGCCCCGCCGAGCAGCAGACAGGCGTACACGACGGCGATCCCGGCGGCCTGCAGCAGCGCAGCCACCCGGGTGAACAGCCCCACCGCCAGCAAGGCGGGGAGCACGACCCAGGCGGTTCCTAGGGCCACCGCGACGAGGTCGGGGGCCTGACCGACGAACGGGACGCCGCGCAACGCTTCGATCGCGGGTCCGAGATGCATCAGTTGGTGAATCCCCTCCAGCACCAGCGCCAGCGAACTCAGCCGCAGCAGGAACAGGCCCAGGTCCGTGAGCCGACGGTTCTGCATGCGCGACAACTGAAGAGCGTAGGCGGGATCATCGTGAGCACCGACCTCCTGGTCGTCCTCGGACGGGGACGCCTCCTGTTCGGCGTCACCCCCGCGTGGCGCCTGAAGCGGAGGCTCGTGGGCGGCCTGCAACGCGCTCACGTCCAGCACCTGGGTGTGCTCGGGAAGCCTCGGCACCCCGATCGTGGGCTCATCGCCCAACACCACCGTCGGCTCATTCTCATCGATTCCCCGGCTGACCGGCTGCCACTGGCTCATCGCGCCTCCCGATGCCTGATCGTGCCGCGACACTAGCGCGACGACGGCGGCGACCCGACCCGGCGCGCGGAGCCCTTCACCAGCCGACGGGGAAGGCGTCCGCGCGAGGCTCCGAACCGACCGCCCAGGTTCCCGCACCGGCGCGCCAGATGGCCTGGCCCCGGCCGAAGACGGTGGCGTCCGGGGCGACGCTCACCCGGTGACCTCGTGCGGTCAAAGCGTCGACGACCTGCTGCCCTGCCGACGCCTCGACCTGAACCTCGCCGCTGGCCGCGTCCCAGAACCAGCGCGGACGCCCCAGCGCGGTCTGCGGATCATCGCCGCCTTCTACCGCGTCGAGCACCACCTGGACATGCCCCTGCGCTTGCATGTGCCCTCCCATCACGCCGAACGGTCCCACGGGCTCCCCGCCCCGGGTCAGGAACCCGGGGATGATGGTGTGGAACGGCCGCTTGCCGGGGGCCAGCTCGTTGGGATGCCCCGGGCGCAACGAGAACCCCCATCCTCGGTTCTGCAACGAGATACCCGTACCGGGAACGACGATCCCCGATCCGAAACCCGCGAAGTTGGATTGGATGAAGCTGACCAGGCGGCCCTCGTCGTCGGCGGTGCACAGATACACGGTGTCGGAGGCACGGGGATCGACACCCACCGGGGTCCGTGCGACCGCACTCAGGCCACGGCGACGGGCCGCGATGTGAGGATCGGCGAGCAGGGCTGCGGTGGGCACATCGGCATGCTCCGGGTCGGCGACGAAGGCGTGCGCGTCGGCGAGCGCCACCTTGGTGGCCTCCAGGGCGCGATGCCAGGCATCCGGGCGCGCGGGGGCGGTGACCGGGGCGGCAACGCCCGGCCGGCCGAAAGGGGCCACATCCGCAGGGTCGTAGCCGTCGAGGATCCTGAGCGCCATCAGCGCGGCGATACCTTGCCCGTTCGGCGGGATCTCCCAGACCTCGTGGTCGCGGTAGGCGACGCTGATGGGGTCCACCCAGGTGGACCGGTGCCCGGCCAGGTCGGCGGCGTCGAGTCGCCCACCCGTGCTGGCCGCGAACGCCACGAGTCGTTCTGCGGCCTCGCCGGTGTAGAGGTCGGTCCCCGCGCTGGCGCCGAGTGCCCGCAGGGTCGCCGCGGTGGCCGCGCTGCGCCACACCTCCCCGACGCCGGGAGCGCGACCTTCCGGGGCGAAGTGACGCAGGAACTCTTCCTCCGCCGGATCCGGGTGCGCTCGTGCTCGCGCCGTGGCCGCAACCACGGCCTTGGCCCACGAGGCCGCGACGACAGGGGAGACCGCGAACCCTTCCTCGGCCAACGTCGCGGCCGGCTCGAGCAGCTCGGCGAACGGCAGTCGTCCGAACCGCGCGTGGAGGTCGGCCCACGCCCGTACTGCCCCCGGGACCGTCACCGACGCCCAGCCGTGCCGCGGCATCTCGGTGTGACCCCCCGCGCGCAGGTCCTCGGCCCGCCAAGCCCGGCCGGCCCGACCCGATCCGTTGAGGCCGTGCAGGCGGTTCCCGTCCCACACCAGCGCGAAGGCGTCCGAACCGAGCCCGTTGCTGGTCGGCTCGACGACGGTCAGCGCGGCGGCGGTCGCGATCGCCGCATCCACCGCGTTGCCGCCGCCCTGCAGAACGGCGAGTCCCGCCTGCGCGGCGACCGGCTGGGAGGTGGCGACGCCACCACGCCGCACGAACAGAGGCTGGCGGCGTCCGGCGACGCCCAGATCGGCGAGGTGCACGCTGCGGACGTTACCTTGTGAGCGGCGAGAAACCGGTGGAAGAGTGGAGGCATGAAGCTCACCGACACATTGGCGCAGGCCTTCGACCAGCAGATCACCCTCGAATTGTCCGCATCGGTGGTGTACCGCCAACTCTCCATCGCGATGGGTGCAGGCGACCTGCCCGGGTTCGCGTCCTGGCTGCGTGCCCAGTCCGACGAAGAGATCGGGCACGCCGACAAGTTCATCGATCATGTCGTGGATCGCCAAGGCGTCCCGGCGATCGGCGCCATCGCCGCGCCTCAGGTCAGCCCTGAGGCTTCCCCGGCCGACGTGTTCGCCGCAGCCCTCGCACACGAGGAGAAGGTCTCCGCGGCGATCCGGGCCCTCTACCGGCTGGCCGATGCCGAGGGCGACCTCGACGCCCGCCCCCTGCTCAACTGGTTCCTGGAAGAGCAGATCGAGGAGGAGGCCACCGTGAGCGAGATCCTCGCCCAGATCACGATGGTCGGCGACGACGGCCCCGGCCTGCTGCGCCTGGACGCCGAACTGGGTCGCCGCACCACGGGGGGCGACAGCACGCAAGCCTAAGTCAGGCCTCCTGCGGCGCGGTCGCGCGAAGGCCGAGCGCTACGCCGCCGAAGCCGCCCAGCGCGACGCTGAAGCCGCCCAGATCGTCGACCTCGCCCACCGGTTCGCCGGTGGCGAGGTCGATCACCGTTCCCGCAGGAAGCGCCTCGCTTTGGACCCGTGCCACCAAAGACTCGCGCCCGAAGTTCAAGACGGTCACCTCGGTACCGCCGTCGCCGAGGCGATTCACCAAGACCAGCAGCGCCCGGTGGGGAACCTCCGGGACATCCACGAGTTCTCCCGTCGCCACCCCGCTGAGCCGGCGGATCTCCAGAATGCGCGCCAACCGGGACGCGAACGAGCGGGGATCGACCAGTTGGGAGGGGAGACCCCCGTACAGGGTCTTGGCCCGCGGCATCCCCGCGGCCGACCTGACCAGTTCGGGGGAGGAGTCCATCAGGTCGTAGGCACCCCGCTCGATCCAGCGGGTGTCGCCGTCGGCGATCAGTCCCCGCACCTGGCTGCGGTCCAGGGGCAAGGCGCCGACCAGATCCCAGCCCGAGAGGGCGAACACGCCGGGCTGGTAGGCGTTGTACATGCACAGCAGAAGGTGCGCATCCTTGATCGTCTCCACGTCCTCTTCGGTCAACGAGGACAGGTCCGCCAGGCCGAGCGTCGCGGTGATCACCGAGGCGGTCGTGCAGGCGATCCCGTTCTGCGTGAACACCGCGTTGTAGGGGGCCGCCTCACCGGTGAGCGTATCCCGCATGCTGCGCCGGATGCGCTCGGCGAGGTCGCTGCCGGACAACTCCGCACCCCCGAAGGAGAATGACTCCTCCGCATGCCCGGCCGCGAAGTGCATCAGCTCGTAGGTGAGCTCGTCATGGTTTTGGAGCGCGTGCACCAGCGAGGCCTGGTCGACGCCGATCCGCAACGCCTCACGCAGCGTCAGTCGCAGGAACTCGGTGTCGGCCGTCGCCAACGCCACCTGGTAGGCCGGACGCGTGATGAAGTCGTAGCTCAGGTCCGGGCCCACGGAGCCAGTGCTCGCGATGTCGTCGATGGTGAGATTGAGCTCCTGGAACGTGAAACCGCCCACCTTGCGGACCATCGACCCGATGAGCTGATTGGCGGCCTGGGACAGCGGATGCCCCTCCGACCATGCAGGGGAGCGATCCGCGGATTTCTCCACGCCGAGGAAGCCGTTCGCGTCCAGGCGGAGCCCGCCCGAACCGAGGTCCAGCAGCGAGTGCAGGGCATCGCCCATCACCAGACGCATCCCGGCGAAGGTCGGGTCGAGCCAGTTAATCGACGGCTGCCCCTCCTTGAAGTAGTGCAGGTAGACCCAGCGCCGCAGGACGCCACGATGGTCGTAGATGGGCGGGGTCACCGACCAGTTGGTCTCCTTCACACCCGGCTCATAGAAGATCACTCGCTGCAGTTCGCCGATGATGTAACCCGCCTCCGCGAGCGCCCGCTCGGTGGCCTGATCCAGGTTGACCGAGTCGCTTCCCTGGGGCACCTCAGGCAGCAGATGCCAGGCGTCCCGCGGGATGTCGACGAGGTGGTAGATGCCGGGATAGTCACCGTAGTTGAGCTCAGCCAACCGGAAGTCGGCGCCCTTGCCGGTGTGGCCAGGCACGATGTCGTCGATGACGGTCCCGCCATAGGAGGCCGCCGTCTGACCCATGTCGCGGAACTCCTCCTCGGTGCCGAACAGCGGGTCGATCGCCATGCTGATCCGGTCGAAGTGACCGTCGATGGACGGGGTCTGGTCCCAGCCCGAGATGCCCCCGGCGAGCTTCACCGGCCCGGTGTGGATGCCCTCGATCCCGATCTGCTCGAACGCCCGCCACAGCGCCTCGTCGCCCAACGCGCCGAGGAAGGACTGGCCGTGCGCGGTGATGAGGCTCAGCGGATAGGCCGTGTACCACACGGATGCCTGCTCCACCGCCGCGCGGGGGCTGGGCGCAGCGAACGCATTGGCCCACATCAGGTGATGCCCGGCCAGTTGGCGCGCCAGCGTGGAGGCATCCTCCAGCATGGATTGCTCCACCAGCCAGGCGACGTAGGCGCGGTTGCGGCCATCAGCGGCGAACGGGGGCGCGGGCAGGTCGGAACCGGCGTGCTGCCGACGCGCTCGCGGCCGGAGTTTGGAAGGGCGGGCGTCGAATCGTTGCTGGTCGAAGCTGACCTCGGGGGTGACGTCGCCGGAGGACTCCTCGGCGGGAGGGCGCGGCTCGTTGTTCGTGGTCACCGCACCCACGGTAGTCATGGTCGGGACGCCCTGAACAGCCCGCGTGGCTAGGCTGGTCGCTATGCCTCATGCACAGCCGTCCGACGTCGCCTCGGCTGACCGGATCCTGGTCTACGGCGCGACGGGCTCGGGGAAGTCCACGATGGCGCTGGCCCTAGGCGAGCGGCTCGACCTGCCGGTCACGCTCGTGGACGACCTCGCGTGGGACCCGGACTGGGTGCAGGTGTCTCCCGAGGTGTTCGAGGCTCGGTTCCGTCCCCGGCTGGAGTCGCCATCCTGGGTCATCGACACCGTCTACGGCATTCATCAGCATCTGACGCTGCCCGCGGCCGAGGTGGTGATCGGCCTGGACTACGCGCGCTGGCGGTCCCTGGCCCGGCTGCTGCGCCGCACGGCGCGCCGGATCATCACCCGCGAGCCGTGCTGCAACGGCAACGTCGAGACCCTGGCCCGGGCATGCTCGCGGGACTCCATCGTGGTCTGGCACTTTCGCAGTTGGGCCCGCAAGCGGGCCACGATGCGGCGATGGGCCGCCGCGTCCGACGGCCCACCCGTGTTGCTGCTCCGGCGTCCGGCACAGGCCGACGCCCTGCTGGCTTCGCTCACGCTGGGGAGCGGTCAGCCGCCGATGTAAGCGGCCAGATGCTGCCCGGTCAGCGTGGACCGGGCCGCGACCAGGTCGGCGGGCGTCCCCTCGAACACTACGGTGCCGCCG